>JAAYXX010000182.1 GCA_012515695.1 Chloroflexota bacterium | reverse complement strand
GGCCGGGATGTCCTTAGGCCCCTGGGCCGCGCCAGCCAGGAACACGCCGTCCGTCGGCGAGTCCACGGGCCGCAGCTTGGGGTGGTATTCCATAAAGAAGCCGCTTGGGCTGCGAGACAGCGTCAGCGTCGAGGCGACATGCTCCGTGTCTGGGCGCGGGATCGCCGCCGCGGACAGGGAGACCATCTCTGCTTCCAACTCGACGGGCATACCAAGCGCCTGATCCTCTGCCTCCACAAAGAGGTTGTGGGTCACAGGGTCTTCGGTAATCTGCGAAGGTCGCCCCTGGATGAACCGAATACCCGACTGGCGGGCGCGGTTGTAAAACTCCTCATAGCCCTTGGAAGGCGTGCGGATGTCCATGTAAAAGATGGTGATATCCATCTCGGGGTACATCTGCTTGAGGAGCAGGGCGTTCTTGATGGTGTACATGCAGCAAAAGCCCGAGCAATACTCGTTATACCGGGAGTCTCGCGAGCCGACGCACTGGATCATGGCAACGCTCTTGGGCGGCTGCCCGTCCGACGGGCGCACCAACCGCCCCACCGTGGGGCCAGCCGAGTTCGCCAGTCGCTCCAGCTCCATCGCGGTAATCACGTTGGGGTATGTGTTATAGCCATACTCCGGGATTACCGTCGGATCGAACGACTCAAAGCCGGTAGCAACGATGATAGACCCAACGTCCAGGTCTACCGTTTCCGGCTCCTGCGAAAAGTCAATGGCGTCCAACTGCCCACAGGCCGACACGCACTTGTAGCATTGGATGCAGTGCTCCATGTCGATGGAATAGACCAACGGCACCGCCTGCCCGTGTGGCACGTCAATCGCCTTGCGAGGGGCGATGTCCATCTCGAACTCGTTGGGCACTTCGATGGGGCACACCTTGGCGCACTGGCCGCAGCCGTCGCAACGGTCTGACAGCACATAGCGCGGCTTTTTGTTGACCTGTACCCGGAAATTGCCAATATATCCGTCGACCTTTTCCACCTCGGAATAGGCCAGGATGTCAATCTTGGGTTGACGCGCCGCGTCAACCATCTTGGGTGCGAGAATTCAAATGGAACAGTCCATCGTGGGGAACGTTTTGTTCAACTGGGCCATCGTTCCCCCGATGCTCAACTCTTTCTCTACCAGATAGGTGTGAATGCCCATATCGGCCAGGTCGAGGGCCGCGCTAATTCCGGCCACACCACCGCCGATCACCATTGCGTCCTTGGTTACAGGGACGGTAATAGTCTGCAAGGGAGCCGCCCGGCTAACCTTTGCCACGGCTGCGGCCACCATCTCTTTGGCCTTGAGCAGCGCCCGGTCAGGCTCGTGAGCGTGGACCCAAGTGTCCTGCTCGCGGATGTTGGTCAGTTCCATCAGGAAGGGGTTTAACCCGGCTTCGGCAACGCAAGCCCGAAAGGTAGGCTCGTGCATACGCACGCTACAGGCCGCCACGACCACCCGGTTGAGCTTTAGCTGCAAAATATCCTTGCGGATAAGGTTCTGCCCTGGGTCGCCGCACATATAGAGGTTATCGCGGGCGACTACCACGCCGGGCAAGTCACTGGCAAACTCGGCCACCGCCGCTTCGTCAATCACCCCACCGATGTTGGAACCGCAACTACAGACGTACACGCCAATGCGCAGTTCCTCTTGATTGGTCATGCAAAACTCCTGATACGTGATGAAATCGCCGGCGGGGCGACGGTCTGTCGCCCCTCATAGGAATCAGATTATTCTTGGTCCAACAACTCTTCGAACAGGCGGGCCACCACTTCGCGGCGCGTCTGCTGGCGGAGCACCTCCGGGGTGGCCAGGGAAAGCGCCTCTTTGGGGCAGAAGCGCACGCACTGGGGGCCTTCTTCCTGATCCACGCACAGGTTGCAGATTTCGGCGTTGCGAGTCACAGGGTTGAGCACCACCGCGCCAAAGTCGCACGCCTCAACGCACCAGCCGCAGCCGTCGCATTTGTCCTCGTCCACCAAAATCACCCCATTTTCCGCCGAGCGGGTCAGGGCGTTTCGCGGGCAGGCAATGATACAGGGAGCATCGGCGCACAGACGGCAAGAGATGGCCGTCATGGTGATCGGCTCGATACGCACAACGCGAATACGTGAGAGGCTGGGATCGAACGCGTTGGTCTTGGTCGCCGAGCAGGCATACTCGCACATGCGGCAACCGATGCACTTGGTAGGGTCACAGATGATATGCTGATATCCGATTTGCGCCATCGTCAGGCCTCCTTAGCCGCAGCCATCGGCTCGTCGACACCGATCTCGTCGGCGATATCCTCCAACCCCAACTCGACCAACTTGGAGCGAGGAATCAAGCCATCCGAGGTCCAGCCGCGCGCCGCATAATAATCGTCAATCATCACCCGCAGTTCGTCTGGCGTCACGAAAACCCCCTTCCCCGGCCCGGAAGGCATGGGGTCCCCCAGCACGCGGCCAGGCAGCCAGTCGTCCTCTTTGGTCCAACCCTCGCGGATGTTAAAAGCCTTTTTCAAGTTACAAACGCGCTCGCCAAGCTGCTCTAGCTCTTGAGGCGTCATTTCGATGCCCGTGGTCATGGTGTAGATGCGAGCAGCATCCTGCCAGAAATCGTCAAAGCAGTTACGCAGGAACTTGCACAGCACGAGGCTATCAAACACCGCGGCAAATTCTTCTTTCTCTTTCATCAGCGGGCCGCGTCCGGCCTCGCCCTTGAAGCGATCCACCACGCCCTTGACGTCCAGCTCATAGGCCAGGGAGCGGTTGTGGCAAGAGCCACGCGTGCCCACGGCCAGGCCAGCAGCAAAGGTCTTCATGCCACGCACATCATAGCCGGGCAGTTCCAGCCCTTTGGACTGCATGGCAAAATGCTCGCTCCCCTTGCCCACTTGCTCGGAGGCGCGCTTGGTCCCTTCGGCCAACAGATTGCCGATCCCCTCGCGCTTGGCGATCTTGTTCACCAGCGCGACGGCGGCCTCGTCGTTGCCAAAGTTCAACTCCAGGCCATCGCACTCTTCCTTGCTGAGGATGCCCCGCTCATAGCACTCCATCGCCCAGCTTACCACCACGCCGGTGCTCATAGTGTCCATGCCCAGGTCGTCACACAGGCGGGAGAGGTAAATGATCGGAGGCAATTCGCCAATACCGCAGTTAGGCCCCAGGGCAAACAGCGACTCGTAATCCAGGCCAGCGATAGCGCCCTTGTACTTGCCCTCTTTGACAGCCGCCCACTGCTCACAGGCGATGGAACAGCCCGAACACCCCACGGACTTTTGCGTGAAATGCTCTTTCATGTACTCGCCACTGACTTGTTCCGCGTGCTCGAACACCGTCTCGGAAAAGTTGCGGGTAGGCAGTGTGCCCATCTTGTTCATGTTGAGCACGTTGGTCGGCGTACCCAGAATACGGTATTTTTGCGTGCTGGCCCCCTGGCTGGTCTTGATCAGCTTGAGGGTTTCCGCCATCATGCCCTGAGGATCGGCCACCGTGATGGGGTGCGTGCCGCGCACAGCAATGGCCTTGATCCGCTTGGACCCCATGACCGTGCCGTTGCCCGTGCGCCCCGCCTGCCGACCATCGTTGTCAATGGTGGCATAGCGCACCAGATTCTCGCCGCCGGGACCAATAGAGCTGACGCGAATGTTCTCATCACCCAGCCATTCGCGGATGGCCTGCTGCGTCTCGGTGGTGCCCATGCCCAGGAAGCGGGTAGCATCCAGGAATTGCACATGGTCGTCGTCGATGAAAACGATCACCCAGTTGGGCGACTGCCCCTTAAAGACCAGCCCATCCCAGCCAGCGCGGCGGAACATTTCGGAAAAGTGGCTGCCGGACAGCGAATCGCCGATCAAGCCGGTCAGCGGAGACTTGGACGCCACGCCGTGCTTGGTGCCCACGGGCATGGTGGTGCCCGCAAAGACACTACACGCAAAGCATAAGGCATTGTCTGGGCCAAGTGGGTCACACCCTGCGGGGATGTTGTCATAGGCCAGCCGGGCGGCCATTCCCACGCCACCCACGTACTTCTTCAGCCAGTCGGCAGAAACCTCTTGGACGTGCGTTTTTTGGTTCGTCACGTCTATATGGAGGATCTTTCCTGTATACGAGTACATTGGTATTAACCTCCTGCCTCCACGAACATTAGTATGAGTCGCTGACCGTCTTGGGCCGGGGCGTCCAGGTCTTGCACAACGCGCCGACCATCTACGTTAATCATGTAAGACGAGACAAGATCAAACACTTCGGGAACGAGGACGGGGCCAACCAGCGCGGGAAATGCAAGAGCGACGTGCCGCAGCACATCGCGAAAAGTAGCCTGGTCATCCATTTCGACCAGGCTCTCCTTTGTCTGGGTTAACCGCCTTGCCACCCCCAGGAACTCTACAGTGAGCCTCATTTAAATAACCATCTCCAACCAGGGGAATATTAGGTACTGCTAGCCTATTATAGCACGAATGCAGCAGCGCGCCAACAAATCAGGACAAATTGTCACCTATTTGTCGGCTTGTGGCAACACCCTCCCCTAATAGCCGAACCCAGGGAAGGGATTGCCCCTCACAGCAACTATGCGTCAGAACAGGGGGGGTAAACGAGCCATTTCCGCCGAGATCCGTTCCCATTAGCACAAGAGCCGCGATTTCCAGTATCCCACACTCGGACGCCAACCGCCTGCTACACGCCCAACGAAGCCAATACCTCCTGAATGGACAGCGTAGCGCCGCAGATTATCTCGTCCGATGCCCCATAATAGATCGTTATCTGATCCCCATCCACCACATGCCCGTTGGTGAACACCACCTCGCCGAAAAAGCCCTGCCGCTCGTATGCGGCTGTCGGCTCCATAATCGGTTCCGTCGAGCGGGCCAACACCCGAGAGGGGTCCTCCAAATCGAGCAACAGCGCGCCCAGGCAATAGCGATGCTCGAAATTCGCCGCGTGGTAAATCTCCAGCCAGCCCTTTGGCGTGCGAATGGGCGGCCCCCCGGCCCCTAGCCGCTGCTCCTCCCACGAGTCTGGGATCGTCCGGGCCAAGCAGACATGGTCGCCCCAATGCAGCAGATCAGGCGAACGACTCAGCCAGATATACGGGCCTCCCAGCCATACCCCAATCGGCCGATGAAAGGCCACGTACATGCCGCCGATCCGTTCGGGAAACAAGGCCGTGTCTTTGTTGGTGGGGGGCAGAATAATCCCATGTCGGTGAAAAGCTTGCCAATCTGTCGTCGTAATCAGCCCCACGCCGATCCCGTTCTCCGAAACGGCTGTATAGGTAATGTAAAAGGTACCCTCCATCTCGGTGACACGCGCATCTTCCATCCCATACGCCTCCAGAGGGCCAGTGCCCACCAGAGTGGGCTTTTCGGCCACCTGGAAATGGACCCCGTCATCACTCCAGGCCAGACGGAGGTGCGAGATAGAGGAAAGAAACGTCGTCCCCTGGTAATGAATGATACGCGGGTCGCTCACGTCCACGTCGGGGTCATCCAGCCGAAAGCGAAGGATACGGACTCCCCCTTCGGCATCCGGGTCTGCCACAATGGTGCTGACAAACCCCTCCACCTGTCTGGGCCGCTCTGCTACCCGCATGAGCAGGTAGACCCTATCCTGCCAACGAAACACGCCTGGGTTGAGCGTCAACTGCACATCCAGACCCTCTCGGCTGGGCCGTACATCACCCGGCCGCACCAGAGGGTTCTCGGCAAATCGCCGCGCCAAATCGGCCATTTTCCATCCTTTCTCCCACAGGTGGCGGATCACCGCACGAGCCGCTCCACCCAATCATCTGGCGAGCGTCGAAGAAAGGAGATTGACGGTACAAGCTTGATGATGCGCTTTGCAGCCGCCAGTCGGACGCACCATCGCTATTATACCATCACCCGACATCGGGCACAACCTCAAGAGAGTGAGAAAAAACAGTTACGCGCCCGTTGAACGAAACGCAGCACAAACCAGCGCCCTCGGCACAAGCCAGAGGCGCCAGACTGCCCCAACGAGACGCGGCTATTCAGCTCAAGATTGAATGGGGTATCGGGCGGAGCCGACCACCTGCGCGACCAGCCCGCCCGCGTGCTCCAACGTTGTAGGGCGCATCAGGGTAGCACAAAAGCCCATTTCGCCGCACCGAGAAAAGCAACGAGGCCAACAGAAACGACTGCTATCAGACCAACAAAGAGAGTTAACGCAGAGCGAAGTACACCACGATATTGGTGATCATAAATTGTCGAGTTGAACACCATGCGAATCAGGTCGAAAAGGACAAATGTGGACACAATGAGATACCCCACCGGTATCCAGCGTTCCATACGTCCTCACTTGCCACACATTTCGTGTAGCTACAATCAGCCAGCTAATCTACAGAATACCGCAACTCGCCTCGTCAGGCAAACAAGCCGCTATCTGATTAGCTGCCGCCCCTTCACTCCCGCGTATACAGCCCCACCACCTGCTCGGCGATGTCCAGCAGGCTGCGCCGCAGCGCATACGGCTCTAGCACCTCTACCCCCGCCCCAAAGCCGAGCAACTGCGCCCGCGCCGCCTGGAACGACTCGAACGCCAGCTTCAGCGTAATCCACCCCTCGGCGTCCGGCGGCCCGGCCTGGGCTACCCGCTCGCGAATGCGCGGGCCGAGATAGCCGGGCAGCGCGTCCACAAAATGCGGGGCCACCCGCACGGTAACGTGGTATAACGCGCGCAACTCGACGCGTTGGGCACACCAGTCCGCCCAGAACGCGCCCAGGTCAAACCCCGGCGGGCGCTCGAACGACTCGGCCTCCATGTGGGCGTCCAGCAATTCAGACACGCGATGCACGCGCACGCGCCCCTTGCGGGCGCATACCAGATACCAGACCCCCGCCTTGGCTACCAGCCCGTAAGGCTCCACCAGCCGGTCCACCGGCACGCCATATACCCGATAGCTCACCGTCAGAAGGCGATCCTGCCACACTGCCTGATGAATGGTGGTCAGGTGCGGGACCTGTTCCTCCCCCTGATCCCACCAGTTCGCATCCAGATAAAAGCGCTGCCGAACCCTAGCCTCGTCGGCGCGCTGCGCGTCGGGCAGCGCAGCAGCCAACTTGAGCAAGGCCCCCTTGAGCGCCTGGCCCACCCCCAGGTCAGCCAGTGGCGCCGGTATGCCTAGCATAAACAACGCCTGCAACTCGCCCTGCGACAGGCCGATCAGGCTGGTGCGATAGCTGTCCAGCAACGCATAGCCCCCCTCTGGCCCCGGCTCGCCATATACCGGCACCCCAGCGGCGCTAAGGGCGTCCATGTCGCGGTATATCGTGCGTTCCGTCACCTCCAGTTCCTCGGCCAGTTCGCGGGCCGTCATTCGCCCACGAGCCTGAAGCAACATCAGCAGGCTGAGCAATCGGTCGGCGCGCATGACTACCTCCTTCCTGCAACTGCCCCAGTATACCACTAAATCCTGACAAGAGATGTCAGGGATAGGAGGTTAAGATATGGTTGTTTGTCGACAAACAACAACAGATACCATTATGTCATGCAGAAACATGAGGAGGCATTCCCATGAGCGAACTAGTCGTACGCATCGTAAGGCTGGAACCCATGCGCGTGGCCAGCGTGTATGGCTTTGGCGCAGAGCCAGAGCGCATAGCCCATGAGAAGCTGGTAGCCTGGGCAGGGCCACGGGGCTACCTGGACGACCTGGAGCATCATCGCGTGTTCGGTTTTGACAACCCCAGCCCCTCGCCCAGCAGCCCGAATTATGGATATGAACTGTGGATCACCGTCGAGCCGGAGGTGGAACCAGATGGCGACACGCGCATCGTTGATTTTGCCGGGGGGCTGTACGCCGTTACCCGTGTGCTGGAGATCGGCGATCCATACCAGAGCATCCCGACCGCCTGGAAGCAACTGTACACCTGGTGCGAGGACAGCCCCTATCGCTTTGGCACGCACCAGTGTCTAGAGGAGCACCTGCGCACACCGGAAACCTCGGGCGAATGGACGCTGGACCTCTATATGCCGATTATCGAATAGGCCGGGCCGCTCGCAGCGGGCGCTCGCCGTGTGGCGAGCGCCCATCCCCCACCCCGCCGAAAAACCCAGAGCCAGGCCAGGCAGATTCCTGGGTTTCGGGCGCAACCCTTTGAAATAACACGCTACCTATTGACCATCGTACAGCGGTATGCTATAGTACAGGCATACTTGAGCCTGGTAAGGGAGCTTCAGACGATATTTCCTTTTTGATATAGCAGGAACCCTATCGGTCACCGACAACAGCCATGCGCTAAGAGGTCCAGACATCTATGCATCATTCTTCCGGGCCTTGGTCTATCGTTCAGGAGCGATCGCGGCAACCTCAGGGTTGCCCGGTCGCTCCTGTTGCTTTGCGATAGAGCGGCGTACATTAACAAGGGCTTGCGTTCCAATAGCCCCACCATTCCCCACGAAAGGAGGTTCATGGCCGCAGGGGACGGTCAGTCCGAATCGCATCGTGAATGGCTTGTGCATCGCGGATTCCCGTTCATTCGAGCAACAGGAGGGTGAAGGACAATGCTCAAGGTAACACGACGTGACTTGCTGAGATTCGGATCGATTATGGCCGGTGGCGTGCTGGCTGGGTGCGCCCCCAAGATTGTCGAAGTGACCCGCGAGGTCGAAAAAGTCGTCGAGAAGGAAAAGGTCGTCAAGGAGACTGTCGAGGTCGAAAAGGTCGTCGAGCAGACCGTCGTCGTCGACACGGCAGCAGAAAAGGCAGCGTCTCTTAAGGGCAAGATCATCTGGGATACCTTCCGTACCCCAGGCACCGGCTGGAACGAAGAGCGCTGTGCCAGTTTCATGGACCGGTACCCCAACACGGAAGTCGAGTTCCGCCCCATCGTCGTCTCGGGCCAGGAAGCCTATGGCAAGATGTATGCCCAGTACGCCGCCGGGGACCTGGGCGATGTCTGCGCGTTTGATCCCTCGCATTTTCAGTTCTGGCGCGCCATTGACAAAAAAGTCATCATCCCCATTGATGACCTGATTGCTGCCGAGAACCTGGACCTG
>JAAYXX010000181.1 GCA_012515695.1 Chloroflexota bacterium | reverse complement strand
TCTTCTGGCACAAAGCCGAGAAAGTGGACATTGTTTTGGAGGGACAGCTCGCGCACCAGGCTTTCCAGACACTTCTGGTAATCCCCCCGGCCAACCAGCAAAAAGTGGGCGTCCATTTCGTCCACCACGTACCGCATGGCCTGAATGGTGACCTCGATGCGCTTGTCTTTGGCGAGCCGCCCTACAAAGAGCACGCGCGGCCTGGGGGGCAGATGGTATACCTGCTCCACATAGTTGTCTTGGCTGTTCGATCTGGAATAGCGATGGGTGTCTATGCCGTTGGAGATGATGGTAGTAGGGGCCTCCAGGCCATGCGTCAGGAACTCTTGCCTGTGGGCGAGCGTGGCAAAGACCACGCGGTCACACTGGTTGAACAGCCAGACAGAGTATCCCCACGCGGCCTTTTCGATGAGCGTTTCGGTGGTTTGGCCACCGACGTATTGCGAGACAAAGCCGGGCACGTAATAGCAGGTGGATATCAGGGGCAGGCTTGCCCGTCGGCTGAGACGAATAAATTGCATAGCCAATAGAGCTGCATCGTGTAGATGCAAGATGTCCGGGTTAACCTCCTCGGCGATGCGATCCAGCTCTGTTCGGCTAATGAACGGAATCGGCCCCTCTTTCCAGAATGGGTTGCCTAACGATCGGACGCGGATCAGGCGCACGCCTTCATCCTCGGCCTCATAGCCTGCGACGCGGTCACTGCCGGTGACTACTGTAACCTGGTGACCCCTGGCCACCATTGCCCTGGCGATTTTGCGTACGACCAGGGTTACTCCACTGACAGTCGGCGGGTAGCCGTGGCTTGCCATCAGTATTCGCATATTGGGTTACCTGTCCAATTGGTTCATACTATAGTGCCGTAATCCCACATATTATACAGGATGCTGCCCCCATCTCACAAGGGGCGAATGCCAAACGCAAGGGATGGCTGTTGCTGTCAAGTGATAACGGATATCACTGGTAGGTGGCTGCGAAAGGCTCGCCATGCTCGTCTAGCCAATCCAGCATTTCCGAGATGCTGGCGCGGGCCAGGCAGACATAGCTATCCGAGGCTCCGTAGTAGATGTTGAGCGTGTCGCCATCTGGCTCGACGGTAAAGCCACAGGGAAAGACCACCTTGTCCACGTCGCCTTCGAGTTCGTAAGGAGCTTCTGGGCCGAAAATCCAGCTATCTCCGCGTAGGAGGCACACCTCCGGCACCTGGAGGTCGAACAGGGCGAGGCCGACGCGGTAGAGCGAACCAGCGGCGGTGGTACGCACGCCGTGGTACATCAACAGCCACCCTCTGGGGGTCTCGATGGCGGGCGGCGAAAGGCCGATCTTTTTTGCGTCCCACCAGGCCCCCCGCCGGGCCTGCAAGATCATCTTGTGGCTACCCCAGTGGCGCAGGTCGGGGGAGTAGGAGATCCAGATGTGCGCGCCCACTGGCCCAACTGGCCGATGAAGAAGCGCCCAATGCCCACCGATGCGGTAGGGCAAGAGGGCGGCGTCTTTGTCATCGGGGGCCATGATCACCCCATAGCGCTCGAATTCTTTGAAATCCTCTGTGACGGCTATGGACACGCCGGGGCCACCACGCGAGTAGGAGGTGTAGGTGATGACATACTGATCCAGTTCTTGCACATAGGTGATGCGACAGTCCTCGATGCCCCAGATTTCTTCGGGCCAGTTCACGGGGTCCGGCACGAAGGTGGGTTCAGGGTCTATTACCCAACCATCTATTCCATTTGCGGATCTGGCTGCCGTCAGGTGTGAGATGCCTCTGCGGTCTTCGCAGCGACATAAAAGCAACGTCGTACCATCCTTCAGGCGGGCGACCCCTGGGTTAAAGACAGTGTGGACGGCGTAGGGCCAGTCGGCTGCGGTGAGGATGGGGTTCTTGCGGGCGCGGTGGATCAGAACCTCGTGATGGTGCTGGTGGGGTCGGTCTTCGAGTTCAAAGGGCTGCTCATTTGGCTGCATACAATACCTCCGGTACCTGGACGATTCGTTCCGACAAACGCATTTCTAGCAGGGACAACAGAAAAGCGAGTGTAGATTCGGCTCCCTGATTCTCGTTGGCCCGATCAGAATGCAGGCCGTCTCGGCAGCCGCCGGTAGTGACGTCATAGACGGGGGTGCACAGGTGGTTGCGGCCGAGGAACCACTCAAAGGCGCGCTGGGCCTCTTTGTACCACTTTTCATCGTCGGTGACGCGGTAGGCTTCCAGGCAGGCAGACACCATCGCCTGGGCCTCGATGGGCTGTTGGTCGAAATAGGCTCTGTCTGCGCCCTGACGATAGAATCCCTGGCAGCCGATGGGGCTGAAAAAGCCCTCTTCAGAGCATTGGAGCTGTGCCAGCCACTCGAGGGAGCGCAATGCGGTCTCGATCAGGTCATCGCGGAACAGCCAGCGGCCTGATAGCAGCACGGCATGGGGCAGCTTGGCATTGGCATAGGTTAGCTCGTTCTCGAACCAGGGCCAGTCTGGCGAACTGTGCTGGCGGTACTTTTCCATCAGTCGCTCGGTGAGGATTTCGCGAGCTTGTTGGACCTGCCGGTCACCGAAGAATGATCTCAGGTATTCGTGGATGCCCACGAGTGTGAACGCCCAAGAGCGCGTATGGGAGAAATTGAGCGCGGCGGGCAGCGTGGCCTCGAACAGTTTGCTAGCCAGCCCGCGCAGTCCCTCCTGGGTAGATCGTCCCAGAACAGTGCCCAGCGCCCACAAAGCGCGGGCATGGCTATCTTCCGAGCCGACATCCTCCAGCCAGTGGCGGTCGTAGCTCATGAAATTGCGAAAGCGGCCCGTGGCGGGGACGAACGCATGCCACAGGAAGGCGAGATAGCGCGTTGCCAGCCGGGTGGCCTCGGCGGCCAATTCGGGGTTGGTATTTTCCAGCAAGACGGAGACGATCAGCGCGCGCGCGTTGTCATCGGTGCAGTAGCCGTGCTGATAATCGGGCACCGATAGCATCGAGTGCTGGAGCATGCCCGTGCTGTCTGTCATCATGTTCAGATAGTTCAGGTTCACCTCTGGGAGTTGCTGGCGGCGTTTGGACAGGCTAATGGAGAAGGTATTACGGAAGCGGCAAGTGCGCTGGCCTTTGGCGCGCAGAAAACTGGACATATATTTGCGGGCGACTTCGGACCAGATCATTTCCCTGCCCAACTGGTAGGCGCGCTTGCGCATGGCGTGGCGCTCGGTCTCGTTGTTGAACAGGTCTACGATAGAGGCTGCCATCGCTTCTGGGTTGGCAAAGGGGACGAGCACCCCACGGTCTTCGGCGAGCAATTCCTGGGCGTACCAGTATGGCGTAGAGACGACGGCCTTGCCAGCGCCCACTGTGTAGGCCAGCGTGCCCGAAACGACCTGCTCCTGGTTCAGGTAGGGCGTGACATACACATCGGCGGCCCCGATGTACTGAACAAGCTCTTCCAGGCTTACAAAGCGGTTCTCAAAGATGATGTGGTCGCGCACTCCGAGGTCAACCGCCAACTGCT
>JAAYXX010000180.1 GCA_012515695.1 Chloroflexota bacterium | reverse complement strand
ATGGCGCTAACTTTTGATTGTCACGGCCAGCAGATCGCCCTTACCACCCTCACCCCCGGCTGTACCCAGCCGCCCGGCATGTATGCCGGTGCCCGAAGGGCGGATGAGGGCAACTCCGATCTTGCCCCAGCACTTGATCCGTGAAAAGTTAGCGCCATTGGCCAGGGATGGCGGCGGTCCAATTCCCTTCCATCGCCGGGGCTACCCATGACCACAGATACACCCCTTCATATGTTTTGCCTTCTCTTTATGCTTGGGCTAGAATAAAGGTCCAGCAGCACGAGCCATTGTAGCATGGGAGGTAGCCTCATGGCGGACATCGAACGCAAGGCAGCATTTTACCTGGGCAAACGCTACGACCCTGACCTGCGGGCTGTCCTGGACGATGAGCCGGTGTTCTATGATGCCCGCGACCTGACCACCCATGCGGTGTGCGTGGGTATGACCGGCAGCGGTAAGACGGGCCTGTGCATCGATCTGCTGGAAGAAGCCGCCCTGGATGGCATCCCCTCGATTATCATTGACCCCAAGGGGGATATGGCGAACTTGCTGCTGACCTTCCCCGACCTGGCCCCTTCTGATTTCGAGCCGTGGGTCAATCTGGATGACGCCCGCCGCAAGGGGCAATCGCTGCCCGAATACGCCGCCGAGGTAGCCAGCCAATGGGCGCGGGGGTTGGCCGATTCCGGCCAGAGCCGCGAGCGCATCCGCAGGCTCAAAGAGACCGCCGAATGCGTGGTATATACCCCCGGCAGCGAGGCGGGCGTGCCCATCAGCATCCTGCAAACCTTCCGCGCTCCCGAAGCCTCGTGGGACGACGAGGAGGAGAACCTGCGCGAGTTGATCGCCGGGACAGTGGCCGCCATCCTGGGGCTGCTGGGCATCCCCGCCGATCCGGTGCGTAGCCGTGAATATATCCTGCTGGCCCATATTTTTGAGCACGCCTGGCGTCGGGGCCAAGACCTGGACCTTGCCCGGCTGATCGCCGCCATCCAAAAGCCGCCTGTGGAACGGCTGGGCGTGTTCGATGTGGACGTGTTTTACCCAGAGAAGGACCGCTTTGATCTGGCGATGCGGCTGAACAGCGTGGTCGCCTCGCCCAGTTTCGAGAACTGGCTGTCCGGGCCGCCCCTGGACATCGCCCGCCTGATTCGCACGCCCGACGGCAGGCCCACCATCTCTATCTTTTACATCGCCCACCTGAACGAGGCCGAGCGCATGTTCTTTGTCACCCTGCTGCTCGAGCAGGTGACGACCTGGATGCGCCGCCAATCGGGGACCACTTCGCTGCGGGCGCTGCTCTACTTTGACGAGCTATTTGGCTATTTCCCGCCTCATCCGGCGAACCCGCCCAGCAAGCGGCCCCTGCTGACGCTATTGAAACAGGCCCGCGCCTTTGGCCTGGGGCTGGTGCTCACCACCCAGAACCCGGTGGACCTGGATTACAAAGGGCTGACCAACGCGGGAACCTGGTTCGTGGGCAAACTCCAAACCGACCGAGACAAGGCCCGCCTGCTGGAAGGCATGGAGGGGATCGTCTCCCAGGCGGGCACCCTGCTGGACCGCAACTATTTGGATAGACTCATCTCGTCGCTAGATTCGCGGGTGTTCCTGCTGCACAACGTCCACGCCAGACAACCGCTGCTATTCAAGACCCGTTGGACATTGTCGTATCTGCGCGGACCGCTCACCCGGCAGCAAATTCGCACCCTGATGAAGCCGCTCAAGGAAGCGGGCCTCCCCGTGGCCCAGGCACCCGCCCAGCCGCAGCGGCAGGCCGCGCCGCCCATTGCTGCACACCCGCAGGCCGCGCAACCGCAGGTGATGACTGCCACCTACGCCATCGCGCAACAGGACACGTGGCAGCCGCCCGCCGGGTATGTGCCCATCCAGCCGCACATCAACGCCCGCGTCGCGCAATACTTTTTCCCGGTCGAGATTTCCGAGAAGCGGGCCGTCCGCGACCTCATCCGCTACTATCGCAAAACGCTAGAGACCAGATGTGTCCGCCTGGTTTACCAGCCTTATCTGGTGGCGGTGGCCTCTATCCTGTATAGTGACAATCGGCCCGGCTTTGGTCGGGAGCAGCGTATAAGCTGTGTGATGCCGCTGCCAGAGGCGCACAGCTTTGTGCGTTGGGATGAGCATTTGGCGCAACCTCCAAACCCCCGCGACCTGAGCGCCACCGGTGAGGAAGGGGCGTTCTTTGCTCCCTTGCCCGATGGCATGACCGATTCGCCCCCCTATACGCGCCTGCGCGACAATTTCCTAGATTACCTCTATCGCGAGCAGTCGGTGTCGGTGTTGGTTCACCCCGATTTCGGCTTGAAAGCCGCGCCGGGGGAAACAGAGGCCGAGTTCCGCGCCCGCTGCGAGGAGATGGCCCGCCGCAAGCTCGAGACCGAATTGGAGGACGTGCAGCGCCGCTTTGAGCGCGAGTTGGAGCGCAAACGCAACAAGTTGAGCCAGGAAGAACGCGAGCTAGAAGCCGACCGCATCGACCACAGGGGGCGCAAGGCGGAGGAAGTCTTCTCGGCCGGGGAGTCGCTGCTGGGGCTGCTCTTTGGGCGGCGCAGCTCACGGAGATTATCGCAGGCCAGCCGCAAGCGCCGCCTGACCAGCAAGGCCCTGGAGGACGTGCGCGAGTCGGAAGAGGTGATCGCCAAACTCAAGGCCGAGATCGCCGAGTTGGGCCAGGTCCAGCAGCAGACGATGGCGGACGTTCGCCAAAAGTGGGCCGGGGCTGCCATGCAATACCGCGAGGAGCGACTGCGCCCCCGCAAGAGCGACATTCACCTGGAGATCTTTGGGCTGGCCTGGATGCCCCATTGGGCGCTGCGCTGCGCCGATGAAAGCGGCACGGTCTATGAGGATACCCGGCTGGCTTATCCGTTGAACGAGAAAATAGACCAATCATAGGAGTGTACGCCGATGACCCCCTATCGCGACTTTGCCGAACTGGTCTTGCATACGATCAAAGATCAGGACTATCGCTTTGTCATCACCAACCAGAGCGCCGACGTGACTGTGGCATCTATTCACGGGGGTGGCATCGAGCCGCTTACCAGCGAATTGGCCGCGGCCATCGCCGATAAACAGTATAACCTGTACGACTTGCGTGGGCTGCGCGCACAGGGGAATGACCTGCTGCGTATTCCCGTCCACCACTTTGACGAAGTGCGCCTGCGCTCCCTGATGCAACGCTCGCAGGTGGGCGTCGGCATACAGGGCATTGCGGGCAGCGATACCGTCGTCCACCTGGGCGGGAGCAACAAGCGGCTGCGCGAGATCGTGCGCCAACATCTGGAAGAGGCCGGTTTCGAGACCGGCGGGCCGGTGAGCATGCGAGCCAGCCACGACCCTGCCCTGTTCTTCAACTGGCCCGCTCGAGGCGGCGTGCAAATCGAACTAACCACAACCCTTCGCGAGCAGATGGCTGGCGGCCCGCTAGAGGGCTTTGCCTGGGAAGATGCCTCGCGCTGGCAGCCCCTCTTCCATACCTTTGTAAAAGCCGTACGGGCTGCACTGGCCGCTTACCGGGCCGAAGTAAAGGGGGATCTGAAAATAGCCCTGGATCAGTTCGAGTACATCACCAGCTTGATCCCTCGCTCGCTACGTGACCACCGCCACAACGGTCACGAGGAATAGCACAATCGAGTGCGGCAAGGATGACGCGAGTACTAGCCGCCCAGCGCGACGGTTTGCAGCCCAGCGCCAGGCGCGGTAAGCTGAGAACAACCATCCCTGCAAGGTAAGGGGCCAATGGACAATCGTACATTCTTTTCCCTGGTGGAGCAGGAATTGCAGGGCGCACGTGCCAAGCATCCACCCATGCATAGCGCCCACGAGGGATTTGCCATCATCCTCGAAGAAGTGGACGAACTCAAGGCCGAGGTCTGGAAAAAAGGTTCTGCCCGCGAACCAAAGAGCATGCGCGCCGAGTTGATTCAGATAGCAGCGATGTGCGCGCGAATGGCCGACGATCTGGACCTGTGAGTCGAACGCGGCCCACTAATTCCTGGAAGGAGAACCCTCCATGATCCTTAATCGCGCTGAATATCGTAGCAAAGTGTTGGGCTGTTGGCTGGGCAAGAACATCGGCGGCACGCTGGGCGCGCCGTTCGAGTGGAAGCGCCAGGTCAACAACGTCCAATTCTATACCCAGGACTTGCAGGGGGAGCCGCTGCCCAACGACGACCTGGACATCCAACTGCTCTGGCTGGTGGCCCTGGAAGAACAGGGCCTCGAGCTGGATGGGCAGACGTTGGGCGAGTATTTCCTGCTGTATGTAACCCCCCACTGGGCAGAATATGGCATGGCCAAAATCAATATGCGTTCGGGTTTGCCAGCGCCCCTGTCTGGCTCGTATCACAACGACTACAAGGATAGCTGCGGCGCGTTCATCCGCTCGGAAATCTGGGCCTGTATCGCGCCCGGCTGCCCTGCTGTGGCCGCTGCCTATGCCTATGAAGACGCCATCATTGACCACGGCGACGGCGAGGGCACCTTTGCCGAAGTGTTTGTCGCGGCGCTCGAGAGCGCGGCTTTTGTGCTGAACGATATACCGCAACTGCTGGAAATCGGCCTGAGCTATATCCCGGCGGATTGCGGCGTGGCCGGGGCAGTGCGTAACGCCATCGCCTCCTACGAAGCGGGCCTGAGCTGGCGCGAGGCGCGAGACGCCATGCTGGAGGTGTACCGCGGCAGCACCACCGCCGGAGACCCCGCCAACACCAGCCCAGAGGATCGCGAGAAGGGCTTTCACGAAGGTAAGCAGGGTTGGGATGCTCCCTCGAACATCGGCATCGTGGTGTTGGGCCTGCTGTACGGCGAAGGCGATTTCGGCAAGACGCTGTGTACTACGGTGAACCTGGGCGAGGACACCGACTGCACCGGCGCTACTGTGGGCAGCCTGTACGGCATCATGCACGGTGCGGAGGCCATCCCGGAGAAGTGGCTCACGCCCGTGGGCCGCAAAATCAAGACCGCCTGCCTGAACCTGGGCGAGTTGGGCTATTTCGGCAACCAGGTGCCCGCCACGGTGGACGAACTGACCGACCGCACCGAGCGCATTGCCCGGCAGGTGATTGCGCGCCGCCAGTTGCCCGTCACCCTCGCAGAGCACGCGCCCACCGACCTGTCTGACCTGGACCCGCAAACCCTGTACGCGCCCAAGCACGGAGGGGTGCTGCGTAACCTGGGACAGCCCGTCTACCGGTTCGACTTTTTTGAGGTGGCCGTGGATTACGGCTGCGCCCCCACGATCCGCGATGGCGTGCCCAAGACCATCACCCTCACCATACGCAACACCTACAAGGTGATGGAGAACCTGAACGTGCATTGGTATCTGCCTACGGGCTGGCGCGTGTCTCCCTCAGCAGACGCCAAGGTGTTCCTGCCCAACGCGTACGTCGGCACGCCCGAAGCGTCGGTCAGCTTTACCCTGGAGGCGGACGCCATCACCCGGCCCAGCAACCGCTGCGTGGTCGAGTTGAGCGTCGAGGGGCGGCCCACCGCCCTGACCGTGCCCATCATCCTGCTGAACGGCAACAGCGAGCCTCCTGCTTGCCCACCGGCGGAGGAATAAAGATTAGCCATTTACTGCGATAACCCGGCGTGCCATATTGGACCGCCGGCTTCCAGCCGGCATCATATCAAGCCGCCAAGGATGGCGGCGGTCCAATCCCCTTCCACGGGGCAGGGAGCAAGGGGCGAATCAGATGTTGCGGCGTTAATTTTTCAACCTTCATCAACCGCCCATCCTAATGGCACACTTTGTGTGATGGAAAGCGCGGCGGCAAGAGGCACTATGCCGCCGGCTTTTCATCGTTGAAATCCCTTTCCAACATCTTGGATCAGGAGGCAGCATGAACGCAACCATCGGCTGGGGCATCCTCGGAGCGGGTGCCATCGCTACCAGATTCGCCACAGACATCAAGAACCTACCCGACGCGCGGCTGGTCGCCGTCGGCTCGCGCTCGCAGGACAAGGCCGCCGCCTTTGCCGCCGATTATGGCGTCGAACGCGCCCACGGCAGCTATGAGGCCCTGATGAGCGACCCCGATGTGGACGCCATCTATGTCGCCACGCCGCACCCCTTCCACTGCGCGCACACCATCGCCTGCCTGCAACACGGCAAGGCCGTGCTGTGCGAAAAGCCGATGGCCATCAACGAGGGCCAGGTGCGCCAGATGGTGGCCGCCGCCCAGGAGACTGGCGGTTTCCTCATGGAAGCCATGTGGACCCGCTTCTTGCCGGTGATCGCCGGGGTGCGGCAATGGCTGGCCGAAGGGAAAATCGGCGAACCGCGCATCGTAAAAGCTGATTTCGGCTTTCGCTCTGGCTGGAACCCCAAAGGCCGCCTGTTGAACCCGATGCTGGCGGGCGGGGCGCTGCTGGACGTGGGCGTGTATGTGCTGGCCTTTGCGTCCATGGTGCTGGGGAGCAACCCGGTGGACGTGCAGGCTCAGGCGCACCTGGGCGAAACGGGCGTGGACGAGCAGACCGCCATCACCCTGCGCTACGCCGGGGGCGAACTGGCTGTGCTTTCTTGCGCCGTGCGAACCAACATGCCCCAAAACGCGGCCATTCTGGGCACCGAGGGGATGATCTCGATCCCCGACTTTTGGCACGCCACCAGCGCCACCCTGCGCGTTGATGGACAGGAACCGGTAACGATTAACGAGACGATGGGCTATCACTATGAGGCCGCCGAGGTGATGCGGTGTCTGCGAGAGGGTCGCCAGCAAAGCGACGTTATGCCCTGGGACGATTCCATCGCCATCGCCCGCCTGATGGACCAGGTGCGCGCTCAAATCGGCTTGACCTATCCCATGGAATAATGCTAATTGGACCGCCGGCTTCCAGCCGGCATCATTGTAAGCCGCCAAGGATGGCGGCGGTCCAATGGGAGAACCCTCACCCCCGGCTCCTATGGAGCCGCCCGGCAATATGCCGCACTCTCCCAAGGGGCGAGGGTGATTGCCGTCTTCTCCCTCTGGGAGAAAGTGGCATGCTGCCGAGCGGATGAGGGTCTGAACGCTCGCCTTTTGTCCTCTCCCCCTCACCCGCGCCCTTTGGGCGCGCCCTCTCCCAGAGGGAGAGGGCAGTATGCGCGCAATTGCCACAGCGTCCGCCAACAATTAAAGCGCGGCTACGAAATCCATCACATAGGAGCACGCCATGAAATACGGTTCTATCGCTGGGGTAAACAAGCCAGTCTCCCGGCTGGTGCTGGGAACCATGATCATCTCGATCCAGGATCGAGAGCGCAGCTTTGACCTGCTAGATGCCGCTTTGGAGATGGGTTGCACCACGCTGGATACCGCTCACGTGTATGCCGGGGGCAACAGCGAGCGGGGCATCGGTCAATGGATGCAGGAGCGGGGCAACCGCGAGCAGGTAGTCATCATCAGCAAGGGCTGCCACCACAACGCAGATCGCCGCCGGGTGACTCCCTTTGATCTGGCCGCCGACCTGCACGACTCGCTGGCCCGCCTGCAAACCGACTATATTGACCTGTACCTGCTGCACCGCGACGACCCCGCCTTGCCCGTGGGGCCAATCGTCGAGGCGTTCAACGAGCACCTGGCGGCGGGGCGCATCCGCGCCTTTGGCGGGTCGAACTGGACCCACCAGCGCATCGCCGAGGCCAACGAGTACGCCGCCAAACACGGGCTGACGCCGTTTACCGTCAGCCAGCCCAACTATGGCCTGGCCGAGCAAGTACAAGACCCGTGGGGGCCGGGGTGTGTCACCCTCAGCGGCCCGGCCAACCGCGAGGCGCGGGCCTGGTACGAGGCTACCCAGATGCCAGTGTTCGCCTATTCCAGCCTGGGGCGGGGCTTTTTCTCCGGGCGCATTACCCGCGCGAACTTGCCCGAGACCAGGGCCTTGCTGGACAAAGCGTGCCTGACGGCCTATTGCCATGAGGTGAATCTGCAACGGTTGGACCGGGCCTGGGAACTGGCCGGGGAAAAGGGCGTCACCGTGCCCCAACTGGCGCTGGCCTACGTGCTGACCTCCCCCATGAACGTATTCCCTCTGGTGGGCGCGGCCAGACGCGAGGAACTGGCCGAGAACGTGGCCTCCCTGGACATCGCCCTGACGCCCCAGGAGCGGGCCTGGCTGGATTTGGAGAGCGATAGCCGCGAGTGAGGATGCTGCCTGCCCGATGCCCTCACTCCCGACTACCCGCCGAGGAGTGAGGGCAAATCGGTAAAGGGCGCCTGCATCCGCCATCCTGACCGTATCTAGTTCTGACAAGCGCCTTGCTGACGATCGGCATTACCTTATTCCCTGGCCCACCAGCCCCGCCGTGTCGGCAGAGTGGCCGTGTAGCCTGTGACATGGAGGTCACCTATGCGTTCCTCATCCCGATTGGCTATCTGCCTGCTATCGCTCGCTTTGTGCCTGACTGTCTCCTCGAACCTGATACCAACCACCCCTCTGCAGGCGCAATCTGAGGCCCAGCCCCAGGCGCAACCGCTGCCCACGCCGACCCTGACCCGCT
>JAAYXX010000179.1 GCA_012515695.1 Chloroflexota bacterium | reverse complement strand
TTCCTGGCTCGGCCCACGCCTGGCGCCCTCATTTGGCTGATCCTGTGGGGCCTGCTGGCAATTGCGCTGGTACTCACCTTTAACCGCAGCTTTTGGGCCGCCACAGCCCTCGCCCTGGTGATGAGCGTGCTGCTGGCGCGTGGGCAAGAGAGGACCAAGACCGCCCTCTGGATTCTGGGACTGGGGTTCCTGCTCGTGGTTGTGCTGCTCCTGGTATTCTACGAGCCGGACTCGGAGGCCGCTCGCCTGGCAAGCGCCACCCTGGACCGCCTGACGACGATGGTCAGCCGGGAAACCTTCGAAGACCCCTTTGAGAGCAGCCTGCGCTGGCGAGACTTTGAATATACCTACGCCATCCCGCAAATCCTCGCCCGCCCTATCACAGGCATCGGCCTCGGCACATTCTACCGGCCCTACCTGTACGGCATCGACTGGGTGGGGTTTGATGGCCGCGCCTACACGCATAACGGCCATCTCGCCATCTTGATGACAACCGGGTTGCTGGGCTACCTGCCCTTCCTATGGCTGTCGTTCGTCTTTCTCAAACGCGGCTTCCAGTATTGGCATCGGGTAAGTGACCCACTGCTGCGAGCCACCATGCTGGCTTTTACCCTCACCTACCTCGGCCTGTTCTTCATAAGTATCGTGTCCAGCATCTTTATGGATTGGTTCTGGATGCCGGTGATCGGCCTGATGATGGGCACCAACGAAGCAATCATCAGAACGCAGGTCTTGCAGCCTGTCCACCGGGGAGGGCCGAGCATTGGGCGTTGACGTTCGGAATCGGGTAATCAAAGGTCTCTTTTCCATCGGCACAAGCTCTGTCATCAGCATGGTGCTTGGCTTTGCGGGCGTCACCATTCGCGCGCGCGTCATTCCCGAAGAAGAGTTCGGCGTGTATTTCTTGCTCGTAGCCATCGCCTATCTCTTGCAGATTATAGCGGATTTCGGCCTGCGGCTGTCTGCCGCCAAGTTCGTGGCAGGCGCTACGGATGCCGATGAGCGGCAGTCACTCGTCAGCAATCTGCTCGCTTTCCGCATGATCTCCATCGTCGTCCTATCACTGCTCGCCTTTGCCGCCAAGCCACTGTTCCTGGCGCTATACCCCTCCGAGTTGCTCGCCCCACTCTTTATCTTTGCGCCGGTTATGTTTGCCACAGAACTTGGCGACCAGACGCTCACCTCGATTATGCAGGGGTTCCATCTGGTCAACAGAATGGCTATCATCCAGATCATCGCCGCCGTCCTGAACCTGGGGCTAACGCTGCTCTTCATCCTCCCGCCGTTGAGCCTCGGCGTGCAGGGGTTCATCATGGCCGCCACAATTTCCCTCCTCATCAGCATCATCATGCGCCTCTGGATGATCCCCGCCCGCAAGCGGCTCGCCCTGGATCGGGGAATAGTGCGCCAGATCGTCACCTTTGGCCTGCCCCTTCAGGGAAATGACATGCTCACCTTCACCTTTGAGAAAATGGATGTGTTGATACTCGGTATGCTGATGGGGCCTGAACAGATCGCCTATCTGGAAATGGCCGCCAAGATTCCCGGCTATTTCCGGCGGCTGTACTACTCACTCAACTCTGCCGTCTATTTCCCCAACATGTCCGAGCTGTTCGCCCAAGGGCGCCAAGAAGGCGCCGAGCACGTAATGAACAACTTTTTGCGAATGGTCGCCTTTATCTCGACCTTGTTCGCTCTGGTCTCTGTTCTCTTTGGGCGCGAAATCGTCACCCTCGTATTTTCCGAGAGATACCTTCCTAGCGCGTTGGCGCTGGGCCTGCTCATGATCGAACTGGCGATCAGCATGGCCAGCACCATCCTG
>JAAYXX010000024.1 GCA_012515695.1 Chloroflexota bacterium | reverse complement strand
TCTACCCGCGCAGCCCGTATGGGGTCGCCAAGGTATACGGCCACTGGATCACCGTGAACTATCGCGAGAGCTATGACCTCTACGCCGTGTCGGGCATCCTGTTCAACCACGAGTCGCCGCGCCGTGGCCTGGAGTTTGTCACCCGCAAGGTGACCCACACCGCAGCCAAGATCAAGCTGGGTATGGCCGACTCGCTGCCCCTGGGCAACCTGGATTCGCTGCGAGACTGGGGGTTCGCCGGTGATTACGTGCGAGCCATGTGGCTGATGCTCCAGCAGGACCAGCCGGAGGATTTCGTCATCGCTACCGGCGTGCGCCATTCCATCCGCGAACTGCTGGAAGCAGCGTTTACCTACCTGGGCTTGAACTATCAAGATTATGTCACGATAGACCCCCGCTTCCTGCGCCCCGCCGACGTGGTCGACCTGGTGGGCGATGCGTCCAAAGCCAGGCAAAAACTGGGCTGGGAACCGACCGTGTCTTTCGAACAACTCATCCACATGATGGTGGATCACGACTTGCGACTGCTCCAACAAGAGACGCCGGGTTCCCGCATTCGATTCGAGGAGTATTTGTTGCAAGGGAGAAAGTAGTATCATGACCGAGATCAAGTTTGGAACCGACGGGTGGCGCGCTGGCATCGCTGAGGGCTATACCTTTGAGAATGTGCGCTACTGCGCGCAGGGCACGGCGGATTACCTGCTTTCCGAGGGGGTCCAGGCCCAGGGGATGGTCGTCGGCTATGACATGCGTTTCCGTTCCGAGGATTTCGCCAAAGCAGTAGCCGAAGTGCTGGCGGGAAACGGCGTCAAGGTGTACCTCGCCAAAGCAGCCGCCCCCACCCCGGTTCTCTCCTACTCGATCTTGCCGCTCAAGGCGGCGGGCGGCGTCTGGATCACCGCCAGCCACAATCCCCCGCAGGACAACGGCTACAAGCTGCGCTCGTCCTACGCCGGGGCCGCCGCGCCAGAAACGCTCACCCAGGTGGAGCAGAAAATCGCCATCGCCCAGCAAGAGCAGCGTATCGCCCACCTGGACTATGACGCGGGCGTCAAACAGGGGATGATCCAGGTGTTTGACCCCGACCCGGACTATATGCAACAACTGGCCCGGCTGATAGACGTGCAGCCTATCCGAGACGCGGGGCTAAAGGTGATGGTAGACCCCATGTGGGGCGTGGGCCAGAGCTGGTTCCCCCGGCTCCTATCCGGCGGAAAAACCGTCATCAAAGAGATCCATAACGAGCGCAACCCGATCTTTCCCCGCATGAAGCGCCCGGAACCCATTGAGGATAACCTGCAAGACCTGTTGCAGGGCATCCCCGAATGGGGCGCGGATGTGGGCATCGCTACCGACGGCGACGCGGACCGGGTGGGCCTGGCAAACGAAAAGGGCGAGTTCGTCAACCAGCTTCAGGTGTACGCCCTGCTGGCGTACTATCTGCTCGAAGTGCGCGGCATACGCGGGCCGCTCGTCCGCACCATCAGCACCACCGTGATGGCCAACAAGCTGGCCCAACGCTATGGGGTGCAGGTACACGAAACGGGCGTCGGCTTTAAATATGTCGCGCCGGAAATGCTGCGCGTCGACGCCATCATGGGCGGCGAAGAGAGCGGCGGCTTTGCCTTCAGGGGGCACATCCCAGAGCGCGACGGCATCCTGGCCGGGCTGTACCTGCTGGACCTGATGGTGCAGACGAACAAGACCCCCGCCGTGCTGCTAGATCATATCTACTCGCTGATTGGCCCCCACTACTATGATCGCATTGACCGGCAGATGGAGCCGGACGAAAAGCCAGAGGTGCTGGCGCGGGTTAAAGCGGCCCGCCCCGACACGCTGGCGGGCCTCCGCGTGCAAGAAATAGATACCCGCGACGGCTTTCGGTTTGTGCTCGAAGATGGCGGCTGGCTGTTGGTGCGCTTCTCCGGCACCGAGCCGGTGATCCGCGTCTATTGCGAGACGACCCACCAGGACAAGGTGCAAGACCTGTTGCACGAGGGTTTGCGGCTGGCCGGGCTGGCCGTGCCCGCCTAAAAGAACGGTATGCAACTGTTCGATTCGCACTGTCATCTGGACTCGCCGCGCTTTGCTGAAGACCGCGAAGGGGTAATCGCCCGCGCCAAGGCTGCGGGCGTTACCCGCATGCTAACCTGCGGGGGCGACCTGCCCACAAGCCAGGAGGATTGGCAGCTGGCCCGCGCTCACCCCGGCGTGTATGCCGCCGTGGGGGTGCACCCCCATGAGGCCCGCTCCCTGTTGCCCGCCGACGCCCCGGACGCGGGCGACGATGACCGGGCCATTGCCCTGGACAGGCGCGCCCTGACCGAACTGACCGAGTTGGCCGCGCAACCCCAGGTCGTCGCCTGGGGAGAGATCGGGCTGGACTATCATTACAATTTCTCGCCGCCAGCGGTGCAGCGAGCCGCGTTCCGGCGACAGTTACAGTTGGCCCGCGAGTTGGACCTGCCGGTGGTCATCCATAGCCGCGAGTCGGATGAGGACGTGCGGCGGCTGGTGGACGAGGCCGCCCCCGACCTGCGCGGCGTGTTGCACTGCTTTCTATCCGACCAGACAATGGCCGAGTGGGCGCTGGGCCGGGGGCTATATCTGGGCATCGCCGGGCCAATCACCTTCAAGAATGTGCGTCATCTGGCGGACATAGCGCGGCAGGTTCCGCCAGATAGATTGTTGATCGAAACAGACGCGCCCTATCTGGCGCCTCATCCCCGGCGAGGCCAACGCAACGAACCGGCTTTTGTGGCGCACGTGGCCGAAAAGCTGGCCGATGTGCTGGGCCTGCCGGTGGACGTGGTGGCGCAACGGACCACCGAGAACGCCTGTCGCCTGTTCCGAGTTTCCTAGTAGGGGTTTGGGGTGCCAAGCATTGATCTCGCCATCATTATTGTCAATTGGAACGTCGCCGACCTGCTGCGCGCCTGCCTGGATTCGATCTACCACGCGCCCGGCGCGCAACTAGAGGCGGACGGCACGCTGCGCCTGGGCAACTATCGCTGCACCGTGTTCGTCGTAGACAATGCCTCGACTGACAACAGCCCGCAGATGGTGCGGGAACTGTTCCCGCAAGTGCAACTGATCGCCAGCCAGCGCAACCTGGGCTTTACCGGCGGGAACAACATCGCCCTCCGCCGTTGCAACAACGCTCGCTATGTTCTGCTGCTGAACCCGGATACCCGCGTGGTGGGCAACGCCCTGACGACCATGCTGGACTATATCGAGTCTCACGAGGCTGTCGGCGTCATCGGCCCCCAACTACGCTACGGTGACGGCAGCCTGCAATCCTCTCGTCGTCGCTTCCCCACACTGATGACCGCCTTTATGGAAAGCACGCTGCTACAGCAATGGTTCCCGCGCAATCGCTGGGCGCGGCGCTACTATATGGCCGACACCCCCGATGATGCCACCCAGCAGGTGGATTGGGTGAACGGGGCGTGTATGTTGGTGCGAAGCGCGGCCATCCAGCGAGTAGGGCTGCTAGATGAGGGGTTTTTCATGTATTCGGAAGAGTTGGACTGGTGTCGCCGAATGGTCGCAGACGGTTGGCAGGTGGTCTATTTGCCCCAGGCCGTAGTGATCCACTATGAGGGGCAAAGCAGCGGCCAGGTCGTCGCGGCGCGGCACATCCGTTTCGAGCGGAGCAAAATCCGCTATTTCCGCAAGCATCACGGCGCGTGGCAGGCCGCGCTGCTGCGGCTGTTCCTGCTGTCCACCTACGTGTACCGCTTGCTAGAGGAGGGGGCCAAATACCTGCTGGGCCACAAACGCGAGTTGCGCCGCGCGCGCCTCGCAGCCTATGCCCAGGTGATACGCTCTGGCCTGCGACCTGCTCATGTCTGACCCATTACGCGTTTTGCTCATTACTGGCGAATACCCGCCAATGGAAGGTGGCGTGGGCGATTTCACCCACCTGCTGGGCGTCGCCCTGGCCGACCAGGGGGCCGAGGTGCACGTGCTGACCTCCGCTCAGGCCGCAACGGCAGACGACAACGACTCGCCGTCGCAGCCTGGGACCGCCGCCATCCCTGGCGGCAGATCGCCGGTGCGGCGGCATGCGCTCATGCCCTCTTGGGGCTGGATGGACCTCTATGGCCGCGCGCGGCAACTGATCCAGCAAATCCGCCCGGACGTAGTCAATATCCAGTATCAGGCCGCGGCCTATGCCATGCACCCGGCCATCCACCTGTTCCCCTATACCCTGCGTCCCATCCCCTGCGTAACAACCTTCCACGACCTGCTCGTGCCTTACCTGTTCCCCAAAGCGGGGCCGCTGCGCCGACAGGCCGTCCTGACGCTGGCCCGCAGCAGCCACGCCGCCATCGTCACCAACCCGGAAGACGAGCAGCAACTGGGAACCATTTCCGGCGTCGCTCGTCTAATACGTATACCCATCGGGAGCAATATCCCCTGCGTGCTGCCCAGGGGTTACGAGCGGCAGGCATGGCGAGAGCGTTACGGGATCGCCCCGGATGCCTGTGTGCTGTGCTATTTTGGCTTTTTGAACGCCAGCAAGGGGGGCGAAGACCTCATAGACGCATTCGACAGCCTCTGCCGCGGTGGGTATAATGTGCATCTGCTGATGATCGGGGGAGAGGTGGGCGCCAGCGACCCGACCAACCGGGAGTATCTGGCTCACGTGCGGCGCACCATCGTCGAACGGGGGCTGACCGACCGGGTTACCTGGACCGGCTTTATGGCCTCGGACGAAGTATCGGCAGCGTTCGCCAGTTCCGACGTGTGCGTGCTGCCCTATCGGGATGGAGTATCCCTCCGGCGGGGCAGCCTGATGGCCGCACTGACGCATGGCATGCCCATCGTCAGCACCGAGCCGCGCGTTTCCCTGCCCGAACTGGTTCACGGCGGGAATATGCTCCTGACACCGGCTGCCAACCCTCGCAAGCTGGCGGATACCATTGCCAGACTGGCCGAGAACGAGGAATTGCGGCAGCAACTAGGGGCTGGGGCGCGTGCGCTTGCCCAGGAATACGACTGGGATCGGATTGCCGCCCGCACACTGGAGGTATACTATGACGTTGCAGGCCGCTGAACAAGGGAACGGCTCTACCGCAGGGGCCATTATCGCGCACGGAAAACGCGCGCCGCGCGTCACGGCGGGCATCGCCGCCCATGCGGGCCTGCTGGTCGTGCTGGCGCTATATGTGGTGCTGGGCGTGGTCTATAGCCGGACGACGCCTATTTTCGAGGCGTCTGACGAAGTCTGGCACTATCCCTTTATCAAACACCTGGCCGATGGGAACGGGCTGCCCGTCCAGCGCGCTGATCAGGTCGGCCCGTGGCGCCAAGAGGGCAGCCAGCCCCCCCTGTATTACGCGCTCGGCGCTCTGGCAACCTGCTGGATAGACACGAGCGACATGGACAGCGTGCGCTGGATCAACCCCCACGCCAACATGGGCATCCCCACAGCAGACCGCAACGTAAACATGGTAATCCACCCCGCCGGGCAACTCCTGCGCGGGACGGTGTTGGCCGTGCATCTGGTGCGCTGGATGTCGGTGTTGATGGGCGCTGTGACGGTGGTGATGGGCTATCTGCTGGCGCGCCAGTTACTACAGGATTCCATCGTCGCGACGGCTGCCGCCGCCCTGACCGCCTTTAACCCGATGTTCCTGTTCATCACCTCGTCGGTGAACAACGATGCGCTGGTGATCATGCTCTCCGCCATAGCCATCTGGCTGATGGTGCGGATTGTGCTATCCCTGAACACAGAGGCTACGCCCCAGAATGACGCCGCTACAGAGCGCGGTCATTACCGCCAATTCGTGCTGCTGGGCGTCGTGCTGGGCCTGACCAGCCTCTCCAAAGCCAGCGGGCTGGCCCTGTTGCCCCTGGCCGCGGTAACGGGCGCGGCGGTGGCCTGGCGCAAGCGTTCATGGAAAGAGCTGCTGCTGGCGGGCGTGCTGATCGGCGCTCCCGTGCTGCTGATCGGCGGATGGTGGTACTATCGCAACTGGCAGCTATACCGCGACCCGCTGGGGCTGAACGCCTTTATCTCTATCGTGGGCGGGCGCTATCCCCAACCCACCCTGCTGCAACTTGCCAGCGAGTGGAAGGGCTTTGTCATGTCCTACTGGGGCTTTTTCGGCGGGATGAACGTGCCCGCGCCCGAATGGTTCTACACCATTGCCAGCATGCTGGCCCTGTTGGGGTTGGCGGGCGTGCCCCTGTATATCTGGCGCGTGTTCAAGCCAGGCCGCAACCTGTGGCGCTGGCTGGCCCTGGGGCTGGTGATCTTGTGGCCCGCCGCTGTGTTTGTCTCGCTGATTCGCTGGACGCTAATGACCATTGCCAGCCAGGGCCGATTGATGTTCTCGGCGCTGACGGCGTTGAGCCTGCTGATGGCGATGGGACTGGCCGCGCTCATCCCCCGCCGCCTGCGCGCCCTGCTGCCCGGCAGCATGAGCGCGTTCCTGCTCGTGGGCGCTGTGTTGCTTCCGGCCATCACCATTGCGCCCGCCTATGCCCCGCCGGACATCCTCACCGAGCGCGACGTCGCGACCCTCTCCCCGCGCATCAACGCCACCTTTGGCGACAAGATGCGCCTGTTGGGGTACGAGATAGACAAAGCCGAGGCCGCCCCCGGCGACACGGTAAACGTGACGCTCTATTGGAAGGCGCTGGCCCCCATGCATGAGAATTATTCCGTATTCATGCACCTGCTGGGCACTGACGAACTGATTTTGGGCCAGCGAGATATGTACCCCGGACAGGGAACCTATCCCACGACCCTCTGGTCGCCGGGCGAGATCGTGGCCGACACCTATGCCGTGCCCGTCTCCCCGACAGCCATGACCCCCGGCGAGGCATTTTTCGCGGTGGGGCTGTATAACCTGCAAACCGGCGAGCGCCTCCCCGTGGTAGACGGGATGGGCGAGCCAATCGGGGATCACCTGCGCTTTGGGCGGCTGGTGTTGCCGCCCCGCATGGTCGAGGGGATTCCCAACCCGGTCTATTTCAACCTGGATAACCAGGTGGCGCTAATCGGTTATGAGCTGGACCGCACATCCGCCGCACCCGGCGAAGCGTTCAACCTGACGCTATACTGGAAGGCGCTGCGCGACCTGGACACCAACTATAGCGTGTTCACCCACGTGCTGGGAGAGCAACAAAGCATCTGGGCGCAAATGGATAGCTGGCCGCTGAGGGGAGACGCGCCCACCGCCACCTGGAAAAAGGGGCAGGTCATCCGCGACCCGTACGAGCTGGTCGTCCGGCCCGACGCCCCGGCGGGGACGTTCGAGCTAGAGGTGGGGATGTATGGCGCGCAGGATGGCAAACGCCTGCCATTGCTGGGCGAAGGCGGCCACGTCCAAGACGTGCGTATCCTGCTGGGTCAGGTGCGGATTCTGCCGGGGGAGGAATAGCCGCCCTTGATTTTGCCTCCCTCGCCCTCTGGGCCGGGGTGAGAGAGTAGCTAATTGGACCGCCGGCTTCCAGCCGGCATAGTAAAAGCCGCCAAGGATGGCGGCGGTCCAGAAGGCGAAGCCAATCACCCTTCATCCGCCCCTACGGGCACCGGCATGTATGCCGCTCGGCAGTATGCCGCCCTCTCCCAAAGAGCGAGGGCGCGGCTCCGTAGGAGCCGGGGGTGAGGGTCTCCAACTCCCACTCCCTTGCCCCTTGGGTTCAAGGGCAGACAAGTAGCGCCT
>JAAYXX010000178.1 GCA_012515695.1 Chloroflexota bacterium | reverse complement strand
GGTCGAACGCCAGCGACGAGTGCACCGGCGCGCCAACCCCCTGCTCCAACGGGTACGCCCGCCGCACCCAGTCCAGGTAGTTGCTCAACCCGCTCCGCGTGATCATCACCCCTTTGGGCCGCCCCGTAGAGCCGGAGGTATAGATTACATAGGCGAGGTTGTCCGGATCGGCCACACTTGGCAGGTTCTCCTCCGCCTCCTGGGCAATCATGGGCCAGTCGGCGTCCAGCCGCAGCGTCTCGCCGCCAAACTGCGGCAGCCGCTCCATCAGCCGCGCTTGTGTCAGCAGCACGGGGACGCGGGCGTCTGCCAGCATGTACGCCAGCCGCTCCGGCGGATAGCCGGGGTCCAGCGGCAGATACGCCCCGCCCACCTTCAGCACGGCCAGCATCCCCACCAGCGCCTCCGGCGCGCGCTCGACGCACAGCCCCACCAGCACTTCCGGCCCCACCCCCCGCTTTCGCAAATAGCGCGCCAGTTGGTTGGCCCGCCGGTTGAGCGCGGCGTAGGTCAACGTCTCCTCGCCGTACACCACAGCCACCGCGTCCGGTGTGCGGGCAACCTGCTGCTCGAATAGCTCGGACGCGCAACAGTCCGCCGGATAGTCGGCGGCGGTGTCGTTCCACGCGGCCACGATCTCTGCCCGCTCGGCTGCGGTCAGCAAAGGCACCGCGTCCACCGCCCGGTCGGGGGCGGCCACCAGCCCCGCCAGCAGTTGCCCAAATTGCCGCGCCATCCGCTCCACCGTCGCCGCCTCGAACAGATCCGTGTTGTATTCCCACGCCCCGCGCAGGCCATCTGGCTCCTGCGCCACAGTCAACGTTATGTCGAATTTAGCCGTCCCCGGATCGGCTTCCAGCGCCTCCAGAGTCAACCCCGGCATGCGAATCGCCCGATTGGACGCGTTCTCTACGACCAGCATGGCCTGGAACAGCGGGCTGTGGCTCATGTCGCGCTGCGGTTGCACGGCGTCTACCACCATCTCAAACGGTACGTCCTGGTGAGCATACGCCCCCAACGCCGCCTCCCGCGTCCGCTGCAATAGCTCCCGGAAACTCGGGTTCCCCGACAGATCCCCCCGCATCACCAGCGTGTTCACGAAAAAGCCGATCAACGGCTCGCTTTCTGGCCGGGTGCGGTTGGCGATGGGCGTCCCCACGGCAATGTCATCTTGCCCGCTATAGCGCGACAGAAACGCCTGGAACGCAGCCAACAGCCCCATGAACGGCGTCACGCCTTCCTGCTGGCACAGGCGGCCAAACGCAGCACTCACGTCGGCGGGCAACTCGAACGTCTGATACGTGCCGTGATAGGTTTGCATGGGTGAGCGCGGGTGGTCGGTGGGCAGTTCCAACATCGGCGGCAGGTCTGCCAGTTGCCGCTTCCAATAGTCCAACTGCTCCGCCAGCACCTCCCCTTGCAGCCACTCACGCTGCCACGCGGCATAGTCGGCGTACTGGATGGGCAGTTCGGGCAATGGCGACGGCTGCCCGGCGACAAACGCCCGGTACAGCGTGACCAGTTCGCGCACCAGCACGTTGGTAGACCACCCATCCGAGATGATGTGATGCATCACCAGCACGGCGATGTGTTCGGCGTCTCCCACGCGCAACAGGCGCGCCCGCAATAGCGGCCCCACGCCGAGATCAAACGGGCGCTGCGCCTCATCGGCGATCACCTGCCGGACATGGGCCTCGCGCTCTTGCTCCGGCAACGCGCTCAGGTCTTGCACGAGCAGGGGCAGCGATAGCGCGGGCGCGATGCGCTGGACAGGCTTGCCCTCAATCGTCTGAAAAGTGGCCCGCAGCACCTCATGCCGCCGCACGATCTCGTTCAGGCTGCGCTCCAACGCCGCTACATCCAGCGCCCCACGCAGGCGCACCGCCGTGGGGATGTTGTACATGGCGCTGCCCGGCTCTAGTTGATCCAGGAACCAGAGCCGTTGCTGGGCATAGGACAGCGCCGCCTGCCCATCGCGGGGAGCCGGTTGAATGGGGGTCAAAGCTCGCCGCGTCGCACCGTCCAGGCGTTGGGCCAACGCTGCCACCGTCGGAGCCTCAAAGAGCGTCCGCAGGGGGAGGTCCACCTGCATCGTCTGGCGGATACGCCCCATAAGCTGGGTCGCCAGCAGCGAATGTCCGCCCAGGTCGAAAAAGTTGTCGTACACGCCCACCTGCTCGACGCCCAACACTTGCGCCCACAGCCCGGCGAGCATCTCTTCTTGGGGCGTGCGCGGCGCGACATAGGCGGCGGCCTCGACTTCTGCACGGCCCTCCGGCGCAGGCAGGGCCTTGCGGTCTACCTTGGCGTTGGGCGTCAGCGGGAACGCCTCCAGGAAAACATAGGCGGAGGGGATCATGTACTCTGGCAGTTTGTGCCCCAACTGCTCCCGCAGTTCGCTGATGGCGGGGGGCTGGCCTTTGGGCACGAGATACGCCACCAACCGTGGCTGTCCCGGCGTGTCCTCCCGTGCCAACACCACTGCGTCCTTGATCCCCGGCTGCTCGCGCAGCGCCGCCTCGATCTCGCCCAGCTCGACGCGGAAACCCCGCACCTTCACCTGGTCGTCTAGCCGCCCCAGGAACTCGATGTTGCCATCCGCCAGATAGCGCGCCCGATCCCCCGTGCGGTACAACCGCGCCCCCGCCTCCCCACTAAACGGGTCGGGCACAAACCGCTCCGCCGTCAGGTCGGGGCGATGCAGATATCCCCGCGCCACCCCCACGCCCCCGATGTATAGCTCCCCTGGCACGCCCACCGGAACCGGCTGCAAGCGGTCATCCAGGATATACACGCGCATGTTGGCGATGGGGCGGCCAATGGGCAACTCCCGGTCGGCGTCCCACTGTTCCAAACGCACATCATATAGCGTGGCGATTACGGTCGCCTCCGTCGGCCCGTAGGTGTTCAGCCACGGCACAGCCCTGCCCGGCAGTTGTTGCCACGCGATCAAGCTCTCGCGCTGGGCCTTTTCCCCGCCCACAGCCACCAGTCGCAAAGGCTCCGGCAGCGCAGCGCCGGGTTCCAGGGACAGATCGTGAACCCACTGATGCCAGTAGGCGGTGGGCAGGTCGAGCACCGTCAGCCGCTCGGTGGCAATCAGGTCCATCAGTTCGGATGGGCCAGGCAGGACGCCACCGGGACGCAGAACGAGCGTCGCTCCGGCTAACCAGGTCGGGAATATCTCCTCGACGGCTCCATCAAAGTTGATGGAGGCGAATTGGAGCATGCGATCACCCGCCTTGAGGGCAAACTTGGCGGCGACGGCTACATTGTGGTTCACCACGGAGCGATGGGAGACCATGACCCCCTTGGGCCTGCCCGTGGAGCCGGAGGTATAGATCACATACGCCAGATTGTCCGGCGTTGCCAGATGGGGCGGGTTTGTGCCCGGCTCCTGCTCCATGTCCGGCCAATCGCGATCCAGGCACACCGCGCGCACGGCCTCGCCCAAGCGGGGCGCGATCCGCTCCTGCGTGACCACGAGGGCGACACCGGCGTCTTGCAGCATATAAGCCAGCCGCTCCGCAGGATAGTCGGGGTCCAGCGGCACATACGCGCCCCCCGCCTTCAGGATGCCCAGCAGCCCCACCATCATCTCCAACGAGCGCTCGACGCTGATCCCCACCAGCGTCTCCCGCCCCACACCCAGCCGCCGCAAATAGTGCGCCAACTGGTTCGCCCGCCGGTTCAACTCCCCGTAGGTCAGCGTCTCGCCCTCATACACCACCGCTTCCGCGTCCGGTGTGCGGGCCGCCTGCTGCTCGAATACCTGGTGAATGCACAGGTCGCGGGGATAGGC
>JAAYXX010000177.1 GCA_012515695.1 Chloroflexota bacterium | reverse complement strand
GAGCGGGCAAAGCGAAAGTTGGTGACCAGCGTGCCGGGGGCCAGATGTTGGGGGATACTGGCAACCGAGCGGATCAGGGCGGTGGGGCCATGTCGGTCGCGCCCCTGGACGGCCCCGATCGAGTCGGCGATAGGCTCGCCTGCCAGCCGACCGTCGGGGGTAGCGCCCACGGGTCTACCTGCGTCCGCATAGGTGACGAACATCAGGCAGCCGGGGATAAAGCGGCCACCACGCCAGGGGGCATAGCGGCGCAATTCGGTGAAGACGATTTTCGCGATCTGGCTGGCGAGTTCATCGACGCGCGGGTCGTCGTTGCCATAGCGGGGGCAACCCATCAGCCGCTGCCTGAGCGGTTCCGTCTCCTGGAAGTTGGTTGCGAGAGCGGCGGCGAGGGTCCCGGCATCCACATCACCCCGCTCAAAGACTGCCTCGCGCACAGCGGCCAAAGAATCGGCCACATTGCCCAGCCCGCCGATGTTGATGACGCTCCAGTTGTAGCGAGCGCCCCCGGCGTTATACTCCACGCCTGCGTCCACACAGTCGTCAATGAACAGCGTGCGGATGGGTTGCGGCTGATAGCGGGCGTGGAGTTCCTGGGCCTGGCTCACCTGGCGGGCCAGCCGTTCGACGTTGGCGCGCAGGTCGCGGGCAAAGTGCTCGAACAACGCAGGGAAATCGCTCGCCGTGGGTAGGTGGTTCTGCAACGTGTGGCTCAGAATGAGCGGCAGGTTCAGCCCACCATCGAGCGAGCCGACATTAGAGCATCCATGCACCATCAATTCGGTGCAGCCGCCAAAGGCAAAGCGTGTCATGTCTTGGGGAGCGACGTTCAGGTGGGCCTGCTGGATAGAGTCCAGGTATAGCTCTTCGTTGTATAGCGCGGGCTGGCCGCAGCCTGTGGCGATGGCGTCCAGGGCGGCTTCGATGAACTCGGGCGGCGTTTCGCGGGCAATTCGCAGGGCCAGATTGGGCCGTCTGCGCCCGCGCATGGCCTCGAGACAGGCCAGCGTCAGGCGGTTGCTTGCCGATGATCCGTCGGGCGCTGTCCCGCCGATGGCGACGTTCCAGCCCGAGTTGGCGTCCACGTTGGCCCACAACTGGCCCACCAGCGCCACGCCCTCGTCGTGGGTGATCCGTCCTGCGGCGAGATCGGCTTCATAGAGCGGGCCAAGGTCCTGGTCAAAACGGCCCAGGCTGTCTACACCGTCCAGGTAGCAGCAAAAGTTGAGGGCCACCAACCCCTCGTAAAAGTTGCGGGCGGGGTGCCAGGGGACCCATTCCAATGCCTTGACCAGACGCGCCCAGGCGTCCTGCGCTTGCGCGTCCGCAGGTTGCGCGCGCTTGAGCGCGTCTAGCGCGCGCGCATGGGCTGCGCGCAAGCCTGCCAGCAGGTCATCTAGGGCGGTGTAGAACTCGACCCGCTCCTTAGCGGCCCGCTCGTGAGCGGCCCGCTCGTGAGCGGCGCGCTCTTTGGCGCGAGCCAGACCGGCGCTGATGCGCTCGGCATAGCCCTGCCAGCCCTCGCGGATGATGCGGCCATAGTTGAGTATGGAATGGGTATAGTTGCGGCCACCCAGGCAAATGTCGGGGTCAATAGGATCGCCGACCTGGGGATAGTCGCCCAATAGGTCGAGCAAGGCGGCGTTCGTGGCGCGGGATGCTGGTTCGCCCTGGGTGGCGCGTTTCTGCAAGAGGTCACGCTGCACGACCAGGGAGTGCGAGTAACTAAAGCTGATAGCCGGGACACGGCCAGACGAATCAGGGCCGTACCAGGAGAACTGGCCAGCGGGGTAAAGGGTCTCCCCTTGCCAGTTGGGCAGCGCAGCGTGTTCGAGTTGGCGCCGGATGGCGCGTGACATACGCCGCAAGGGCGACGCGCCGCCCAGTTCGAGGAACCCGGCGGCCAGGTGCTCGCCCTCGGCGTGCAAACGCTCAATGAGCGCGGCATCCACCGCATCCAGCTTGGTGGTTTGAATCGTGTCAGTCATGAGCAAGTCAGTCTCCTTTGGCGCACGTCGTAGCAGCCTTACAGGTATTTTTCAAAGAAGGCGAATGCCTTGTTTCCGGCGAACGCATGCGGGCCGGGATGAATGTCCGTCCAGAGGTTGTCTGCGGCTTCGGCAGCCTGGTAGATGCGCCGCACACCGGCATAGCCTTGTAGCAGGTCCTGGATAAAGAAACAGTTGTCATAAATCCCCATTTCCAGCAGGAGGGGGCGCGGCGCGATAAGCCCGGCGATGTCGTCCGTGTCGAAATAGCGATAGACGTTGGCCACGATCTGCGAGCCGCAAAAGTTGGCCCGCTCGATGCCAAAGCCCCGCCAGGGGTTGATGTAGCCGCTGATGTCTGCCGCTTTGATGCGCGGCTCGACGGCAGCGGTAAAGGTAGTCATTACCCCGCCCTGCGATAGCCCCATCATGCCGATGCGGTTTTTGTCTACCTCTGGCCGCGTCTCGAGATAGTCTATGCAGCATTTCATATCCCAGATGTTCAGCGTCAGCGGGTAGATGCCCATCATGGCCCCTTTGACGAAATTCACATTGCAGGGATCGCGGCCAGGGAAGGGGTCGGGGCCGTCGCGTCGCTCGCCAAAGACGCGCAGGTCGGGCGAAATGGTGACAAAGCCAGCGCGGGCCATCTGCTCCCCATAGTTGTAGTTGAGTTGCTGGATCTCGGCGACGTGTCCCTGGGAGGAGCGCACGCCCGCCACCGCGTCTTTGCCGTAGGGGCCGTGGCCGTGGCTGCACAGGATCGCCGGGTTGCTACCGTCGGGTTGCATGGTTTTCAGGCGAAGAACCTGGCAGGGGATGGACATGGATTCTTCCGAGTCAATCACAACCCTTTCGCGGATCAGGTCGCCGTCTTCGACGCTGCTCTCGACCTCGGCGTTGAGCGGCACGCGAGCGGGAAAATCGCCCAATAGCTCCAGTAGCTTGGGCAGGGCCTCGCTGCGCCAGGCTTCCCAGTCTGTGCGCGTGTGGCCCTGGAATCGAAGCAAAGGCTGCCAGTTCTCGGCCAGGTGCTCCCAATATCGTTGCATAGAAAAGTTGCGTCGCGATCTGCTCATCGCTGCCTCCTTGCGGGCTGGTGATTGTAGCAGGGGAGGGAATCCAGCAACGGGCGGGCGTTTCTGTCCATCGCCCATCAAGCCCATTATACTCGATTTCACACGCGATTGCAGTAGCCCAATATCACGCGGGGAGTACGAGTCGGCAAGGAGGAGGCAGCCCAATGGTGGCGTATGTGCGCTGGACGGGATGGCGCGGCGGGCGTATACTTGGCGCACCATCTAAGGGGGTGCATCTATGCAATCAGATAACGATCCAATGTATCAGATTATGCCCAAGATCGTCCCGGCAGATCGGGAGACGGTTGTTGAGCTATGGCCTGCCCATCGGAATGCGCGGCTGCTGCCCGATGCCGAGTATCGGGTGCGGTGTTTCCCGGTGGAGGAATACCGGGGCGGGAGCATGTGGCCGTACTCTACGGTGGTTACATGCCGCGCCGAGGGGGGCAAGCTGAGGGTTCCGCTGTTCTTTGCCGGCGAGCAGGAGCATTCGATTGCCGTGGAGGAGGTGCGCGGCGAGGAGACGGAGGTGTTGGGCGATTTTCGCGTCTACTCGCTGCAAGAGGATCTGTTCCAACGCAGGCCGTACAAGGGAGACCTGCACATGCACAGCAACCGCTCCGACGGGAAAGAGCCGCCTGGTCATGTGGCCGGGGCCTGTCGGCGGATAGGGCTGGATTTCATGGCGCTGACGGACCACGGGAAGTATGAGCCTTCGCTGGAGGCGATGCGCGCGTTCGAGGGGGTGCAACTGGACCTGCGGATGTTTCCGGGGGAGGAGGTGCATCCGCCGGATAACCCGGTACACATCATCAATTTCGGCGGACGGTTCAGCGTGAACGCGCTGTTCAGCGACGAAAGCTATCGGGCGGAGACGGCGGCCATCGAGCACAGCCTCGGCCATCTGCCGCCGGGGGTAGACAGGCGGGCCTATGCGTCGTGTGTCTGGTGCTTTGACAAGATACGTGAGGCGGGTGGTCTGGCTATCTTTTGCCATCCCTATTGGTTTACCCAGCATTACTATAACATCTCGGGGCTGCTGACGACGGCGCTGCTGGATGGGCAGCCGTTTGACGCGCTGGAATTGCTGGGGGGATATTACGTGTCCCAGGTGGATTCGAATACCCTGCAAGTGGCCCGCTATCAAGAGGAGAGGGCTGCGGGCAAGCGTATCCCCATAGTGGGAGTGAGCGACGCGCACGGCTGCGAGCAGGGGCAACTGTTCGGCTGGTACTATACGGTGGTGTTCTCGCCGTCCCTGGAGTTGGCCGATCTGGTGGGGAGCGTGAAGGACCTGTATTCGGTGTGTATTGAGGTGCTGCCTGGGGGGCCTCCACGGGCGTATGGTCCCTTCCGGCTGGTGCGCTATGCGCTGTTCCTGTTGCGCGAGATGTTCCCTTACCACGACAAGCTCTGCGAGGAAGAGGGGCAGCTCATGCTGCGGCATTTTGAGGGAGACGCCGCCGCTTCCGGCACGCTGGCGAGCCTGAGTGGGCGCACGGCGGCCTATTTGGAGCGTTGCTGGGGGCGCTAGACGCTGTGGCGGACTCGTGTCTGGGAAGTTGAGACAAGGGTTGGGCAACGGGGATCGGTAGGTTGGCTACCGATCCCCGTTTTGATTAGCTGCTCAGTAGCTCGGGTCGGCAAAAGCGCCGAGGATATGGCCGAAATACAGTCGGTGATAGTCTGTCCCACCGTAGGCGCTCGCGTCGATCTCGGGTGTCAGATTGGCCGGGATGAGGTCGTTATAGTGGACGACCTGGCACTCGTAGACCATAGGGCAGGCGTCAATGGTGGGGGCGGCCACTGTTTGGGCCGGGGTTGTGGCGATATTGTATTCGCCGAACTTGTCTATCTCGCGGCCACTGCGCGACCCGCAAATACCCACCCAACGGCGCAGGTCATCGGCGGGCACGTTGACGGTGAAGCACTGCGAATCCTCGATGAACTCGAAGGTATAGCGGGAGGGGCGGACGAGCGCCATGAAAATGGGCTTGCCCCAGATAAAGCCCACGGTGGCCCAGCCGATGGTCATTACGTTGGATTCGCCGGATTTCTTGCTGGCGGCGAGCAGCAATCCGGGTTTCTGTAATAGTTCCAAGGTCTTGTTGAGTTTGTGATCGTAGGGGACGCGTTCTCTCTGCATGAGATGGCTCCTTTCGCCATATGGATATATGCGCGCATGGGATGCGGCGCACAGGTAACGCATTTCCGCACCGTTTACGCTGCCTGGATGCAGGCAGACGGGAGTGGTTAGGTGCAATATATCATAAGCGTGGACGCAGACCTGTCAAGTGCTATGCCGAATTGCCCACGAGTGCCAGCCGCGGTTGTTTCAGCTTGACAGTTGATTTTGGTTGGGCTATCATGAAGCATATCGTGACCGATTCTCTCAGGACAAGGCGGGAGATTCATGAGTGAAAAGTTCCAGTTTGACGACGAGTTTTATCCAGTTCCCCCTTCTGCAATAGATGCTGATCCTCTCACCAAGATGGAGGATTTGCTCTATCGGGTCGGCAGATTGGAGCAGACCATTGATGAGGAGCGCATGCAAGCCCTGGGGGATATGCGCGAGGTGATGTTGGAGCTGATCTCGCTTTCGGACGACGTAACCG
>JAAYXX010000176.1 GCA_012515695.1 Chloroflexota bacterium | reverse complement strand
GTGCGCCAATGGCCTGCGGGCAGATCGAGTAGACCGCCCACTGCTGGCCAGAATGAAAGAGGTCGGGGTGCGCGAAGTAGGGATTGGCGCTGACGGTGGGAATGACCGCGTACTCCAAGAAGTCGTTCACAAAGGCGAGACCATGCAAGATATCGAAAACGCCATTCAGGCCGCGCTGGATGTGGGACTGCAAGTCAAGCTGTTCGCCACCCTGGGCAACCCGGGCGAAACCCTGGCAGACATCCAGGATACCTTTGCGCTAGCCGAACGCTATCCCTTCCTGCGGGTTCAGCTCTATAACCCGATCCCCTATCCCGGCACCGAGCTATACGAGATTGTCTCCCAGCGCGGTCTGTTTGTGATACCGCCGGAGGAATACCTGAACAGCGTGCAGGACGACGAGGGGATAACGCCCGTCTTTGAGACCCCCGAACTACCCGCCGACGTGCGCCGTCAAATCTTGAAACGCGCCAGAAAGCTGCAACGGGCCGTTACGCGGCGAGCAACCGAACGGCTCTTCCAGGGCACCCCCATCGTCAGCAAAGCAGCCGGGTACTTTTTCAGCAGTCAGATCGGTCAATGGTTCTTTTTCAAGAACATGTTCACCCGCTCCCTCATCAACCGGGTATGGTATAAAAAGATGGTGAGTGACTAAAGCGAGGAATGACCATGACAGGAATAGGACCAATAATCGCAGGCATTCTGTTGTCAGCAGGTCTTGTTTTCCTGCTTGCCTGGAAATGGAAAATCCCCTCCATGCCAGCCATCATGGGCGGAGGGGCCGCTACCCTTGTGGCAGCAGCAGCCTTCTGGTGGTTCTCTACCTCGCTGGATGCCCCCCTGAGTCCCATCACGGGCTTGATCGGGCAACCCGCGTTGGCGACGCTGCTCGGGCTGTCGCTCCTGATGGTGCGCTTTTGGAGAGATCCTGAGCGCCAGCCACCGGCACAAGATGGAGTCGTTCTATCAGCAGCCGACGGGCAGGTGATCTATATTCGAGAGACCGACGCAAACGAAACTCCCCTCATAACCAAGAGCGGCCGCGACTACTCGCTAACCGAACTAACGGGCACCGACCTGCTCGCACAACCAGCCTATGTCATCGGCGTAGAGATGAGCTTTATGGATGTGCATGTGAATCGCTGCCCCATCAACGGCCAGGTCAAGCTGCTCGAGTTTATCGAGGGCAAATTTATCTCTCTGCGTAAAGACGAAGCCCCTTTCATCAACGAACGCTTTACCACCATCATCGAAAATGACGCCTTGATGGTCGGAGTCGTACAGGTGGCTTCGCGCCTTGTCCGCTGTATCCGCAACTACCTGACACAGGAATCACTGGTACAGGCAGGCGAACGTCTGGGAATCATCCGTCTAGGCTCCCTGGTTGCTATCATTATCCCCAAACACGAAAACGTGTTGCTAACGGTGAAACCGGGCGATCGCGTTACGGCGGGCGTTTCGATTCTTGCGCGCTACAAAACGCCGAGAGAGGAGGCATTACTCTGAAGCTCGCGGAATGGTTTGCGTTGCGTGAAACCGGGTACATTCGCCAGCGAGCTTTTACATTACTAGATCGATACGGTGTCACTCCTAATAAGGCGCAAGACCGGATTGAGGCTTGTATTTCGGTGTTGGCCGAGTCTGGCTGCTCGCCCACTTTTCCTACACCTGGCCGCGTGGTGCAGCGCCACCACGACTTTATCAGGCGGGTGCAGGCCAGTGGTGCCGAGATAGCCGTCCACGGGTTTGAACACGTGGACCTCGGCGTATATAAACCAGAGGAAGCCAGTCAACAACTCGTCAAAGCGTCGCATGTGTTCGCCGAACATGGCATCGGCGTCCATGGCTTTCGTTGTCCCTACCTGCGCTGCCCCAGCGGCCTCTGGGAATCTTTGCCCAAAGACTTGTTTGTGTATAGTAGCAACCGGGCCATCTGGTGGGACGTGGTTTCCACGAGCGTCATCAGCAAGGCCGCCAGGAGCTTTGGCATCCTGGGAAACTTTTACCAACCGGCGTCGGCAGCAGAGATGATCTGCACCCCCTGGATACGCTCTCAGGTGGTCGAGATTCCCGTCTCTCTGCCCGATGACCTGCAAATCTATGATGGATTGCGGCTGGGAGCCGAAGGCTTGACCCAAATCTGGACCGAAATCCTGCATCGCACATACCGACGCGGCGAGCTGTTCGTGCTGCAATTCCATCCCGAACTGGCCTGGCGCTGCCAGCAGTCTTTCCAGGCCGTCCTGGAGGAAGCCCGACACCTCAAGCCTTCTGTGTGGATTGCCAGACTGCGCGACATCGGCCAGTGGTGGCGTGAGAAATCCGACTTTCAGGCGGCAGTCAACGAAACGCCATCGGGCCTGCATTTCATCTTCACCTGTTCCACACGCGCCACGATTCTGGCTCGGGGCATACCCGGGCTGGAACAGCAGCCGCAATGGGACGGCAGCTATCACAGGGTACAGGGACTCACGCTGGACGTGCCCGCCCAACCAAGGCCACTCGTCGGCATCGCCGACGACGTGCCCGCCCATATGATATCCTTCCTGGCAGATCAGGGCTACATTCTGGATACAGGGCCGACGGCCCGAGAGTGCAGCATCTTTCTGGATGCCGCTACGCTGAGTCGCCTGCCGAACCAGGTACAGATTGTGAACATGATCGAACAGTCTCAAGCGCCGCTGGTGCGTTACTGGCGCTGGCCAGATGGCGCGCGCAGCGCTGTCAGTATTACCGGCGACCTGGATGCCTTGAGCCTGGTAGATTACCTCTCCAGGCTGATCGTCAAGTAACCCAGTCGCACAAGATGGAAGTACAGGAGGTTGTATGGAAGCAAGCGTATTCGCCCACCCGACTGCGCTGGTGGAGACGGAGCAGATTGGCCGTGGTACACGTGTCTGGGCCTTTGCCCATATCATGAGAGGCGCGTCCATCGGAGAGAATTGCAACATCGGCGACCACTGCTTCGTGGAAGCTGGCGCTCGAATCGGCAACAACGTCACGATCAAAAACGGCAACATGATCTGGGAAGGGGTCACTCTGGAGGACGGCGTTTTCGTCGGCCCCAGCGTCCACTTTACCAACGACCTTTACCCACGTTCTGCCCGCATGCCTGAGGCCAGGTCTCGGTACGAGGACAAATCCTGGCTGCTGCCCACCACCATCAGAAAGGGCGCCTCCCTCGGCGCCGGGTCAGCGATCCTTCCTGGCATCATCATCGGCGAGTATAGCATGATCGGCGCCGGCGCAACAGTCACCAGGGACGTGCCTCCCCACGCAATCGTGATCGGTACGCCAGCCCGTGTCGCAGGCTGGGTCTGCGCCTGCGGGCAAAAGCTCGACTTTTTCGATGAAACCAGCACATGCATCGAGTGTGGCCGCCACTGGGAACGCTCAGGAAATACGATCCGAGAGCGCGAGCTAGAAAAGCTATCCCTGTAGCCAGCCACAGGCCACCAGCGCCCTAAGAGTTCGGGATATGCAAAAGCCGCAGCTATCTCTTGTAGATAGCTGCGGCTTGATGCAAACGATTGTCTCATGCGATTCGGGCTAAACAAGGAACTGGCATCGCCGAAGACAATGTCGTCGGCTAGCTCTGGGCGCCGAGTTCGCAGGCCCCCAGGTCAATGCCATTACCCTGCGCACGCTTGGTACCGTAGATATCGTTACCTACACCCGCATCCACTCCGGCGTCAACGGCCGGGCTGGAACCCTGCAAGTGGAAATCTGCACCACTCGCGTTCACAAACTGCGGGTTGCCCTGCACGGGGTTGGCCCCTTGCGTTTCGCTGTTACCATCAATCAGGTTTCGCTCTGCGGTTGCCCCACCAGTGAGACGCAACTGCGTGTCATTCTGGGAAAGAATGTTGTTCCTGGCTACGCCCTGGGTATCACGCAGGTATACACCAGCGCCGTTGTTCCCGAAAACGGTGTTATGAGATACCTGAGCATTCTTGCTGTTGTGCACGTGAATGCCACCAGACCCAGGAGACCAGGTGCCCCGGTTACCATATACCAGGTTGTTGCGGATGATACCATTGTTCGAGTCGGCAAGCCAGATGCCACCTACTTCACCATCGTTGTTGTAAACGACGTTGTTCTCGACCACCAGATTGTCACCACCGATGGCCATGCCGCCGCCCCAGCTACCAGCATTGTCGTGCACCCGGTTGCCCCGGATGATCGTGCCGTCAGGATAGGGGGGCGCAAAAGTGGCCGT
>JAAYXX010000175.1 GCA_012515695.1 Chloroflexota bacterium | reverse complement strand
CCTTCTCCCCTTGGGAGAAGGCGGCATACTGCCGAGCGGCAGGTATGCCGATGCCCTAAGGGCGGATGAGGGCAACCCCGATCTTGCCCCAGCACTTGATCTGCGAAAAGTTGGCGCCATTGGCCATCCTTGGCGGCTTATTTATGTTATGTCGGCTGGAAGCCGGCGGTCCAATGATGTCAGCATTATGGAGATATACTATCGTAAATAGCCCATCTCCCCTACAGAAAACGGCGGCGATGTTGCTCGCCGTAGCGCAGCGCCTCGTCCAGGAACGCCTCAATATTCTCGAACGGCGTCCCTGCCACGATGCCATTCCCGGCGGCGAGACACAGGCCGCCATCGGGCCGATCGAACGTGTCAATCAAAAAGCGCACCTCGGCGCGCACCCCGTCGGGGTCTTGCTCCTGAAGCGTGTGCTGCACGTCAATTCCAGCCAGGAACGCGATCCGTCCGCCGAATTCCTGCGCGACGCGCAACTCGTCCATCGTGCCCTTTTGCACCGGATGGAACACGTCCACGCCCACCTCGATCAGATCATCGAGCACCTCGGTGTTTTTGCCGCAGCTATGCAGCCAAAAGTGCAGCCCGTGCTCGTCCAGCAGCTTGTGTACCCGCGCATAGTAGGGCTTGATCATGCTCCGAAAGATGGCCGGGTTCATCATCAACTGCGTCTGGTGGCCCAGATCGTCGCTCGTCCAAAAGCCGTCGGGCTGCAACTCGCGGATGGCCCGCCGAATATAGCCGCAATACTGGTTGCACAGCGCGTCGTGCAACTGGTGTACCCGCTCCGGCTCGGTGTAATAGTCCATCATCAAGTTCTGCATCCCCCGGATGCCCCAGGGCTGCTCGAAGAACAGCCCCCACCACCCGAACAGGATATAGCAGTCCTCCGCGTGATAGCGCTGGGCCTGCTCGGCCAGCTTGTCGAACTGTGGATCTTGCTCCGGGTCGGGCAGCTTGGCGATAAACTCGTCCAGCTTGGCCCAATCGTCAATCACACAATGCGCGTCGTGCGCGCCGCCCCGCCGCCAGTCCCACGACAGCCCCATCTTTTCCGCGTTGAACGGGGAGCACCAGAGGGTAACCGCGTCCTCCGGGTAGCAATCCAGGTCGCGCAGTCGCTCGCCATATTGCCCGTGCAACCCTTCGCCCCACCACCTGGCATTCACCAGGGGAATGCGCGCAGGGTTCTGAAACTCGACTGCTTTGATCACTTCTTCGCGTGGCAACCGCGTCCACACGCGTCTATCACCGATACTCATGAAATCTCCTCTCTTCGACGACAAGATGAAACGGCTATGCACAAGACACGACGGAGCGGCTGCTCCGTCGCATCGGATGCTCTCTCGACTGTTGGCACAGCCTTGTTTTCGCGCTCAGGCAAAGGGCGTCCCCTCTTTGACCTTGGACACCACCCACATCACACTCACGGCCTCGTCCAGGGTAATGGGATACGGCACACCCTCCCGCACGGCGCTATACAACGCATCCCAGATCATGGTCATATCCACCGGCTGGCTGGGCTGCACGTCTATGGTCTTTTCTACCCAGGCCAGGTCCTCCGGCGCGCCAAAGGTCGTGCCCGGCGTTCCGGGATCCGCCTGGCGGGGAGCCAACGGGATGTCGGGGTCGAGGTAGCGCAGGGTCATCGTGTTCCCCGTGCAAGACAGCGCCCCTCGGCTGCCCCAGATCAGGTATTCCGGCTCGCGAATGGCCGCGCCGCCGCTGATTTCCAGGTCAACCACGCGGTCATTTTCGCCCGTCAGGATAATCTTGATATGATCTTCTGCGTCTCCCACAGCGGCCACACGCTTCAGGTTGCCCCACACGTCCTTGACAGGCGATTCCAGCAGGCGCAAGGCGTGGTCAATGATGTGCGGCCCCCAGTTCAACAACTGGCCCCCGCCAAACTCTTTGATCGTCTGCCAGTCATCGCGCCGCTGATAGCTCACCCGCCGCAGCTTGATCTCGTACACGTCGCCCAGAATGCCGGAGGCCATGATCTCGCGAATGTGGCAAAAGCCCGGCTCGAAACGGCGATTGTGGCGGATATACAGCGGCACGCCGGTGCTGGTCGACAACTCTTGCAGCGCCTTGGCCTCGGCATAGCTGACGGTCATTGGCTTTTCCAAGTTGACCGGCTTGCCCGCCTCCAGGGCCATCTTGGCATGGCGGAAATGATCCACCGAGCGGCTGGCAATATCCACCATCTCGACGTTCGGGTCGGCGATCAAGTCCTCGACGTTGGCATAGGTGGCACAGGTATACGCCGCATGCATCTTGGCGCGGCGGTCATCCAGCAAATCGCAGGCCGCGACAATCTGGAATTTATCCTCGCGCCCCTTTAGCTCGGCGCAGTGCATACCCCAGCCTGCGCGCCCAACTCCAATGATCCCCAGTCTGATCGGTTCTGCGTTCGTCATGGTCTTCCCCCGCTCTACAATGAATGATCAATCCTGCACCGGCAATCCCGCCGCCCGAAGGATGGCGTTATAGGCCCACATATCCCACTCTTCCTGCACGCCGATGCCCGCCAGATCGCCATAGTTCTTCATAATCAAGAACCCGTTGAACAGCCGGACCATTCGCTCGGCCTCGGCCTCGATCAGCGCCCGGTCACCCGTGGGCATAATCTGCTGAATGTCCACCGGCGACCACAGGCCCACCTTGCGCACCTTGAGCTTGGCCGCCAGCGCGGGCAGATCGTACACGGCGGGCTGGTCGAACTGGAAACAGTCTACCCCGGCATCCATCAGGCCATCGAGCAACTGCCAGTTGTAGCCGCAAGAGTGCATCAGCACCTTCATGCCATATTCGTGGGCGACAGCCGTCAACCGCTCGTAATGCGGCTTGAACACGTCGCGCCACATCGCCGGGCCGACCAGGGCGCGGTCTTGCGTGCCCAGGTCCTCACAGTAAAAGATGCCATCCGCGCCACATTCGCCATACAGCCGCACCACCTTGACCAGCAGGTCCGTCACGATGGTGTGCAGCCGTTCGATCTCGTCGCGATACTCGATCAGGTCGGTAAAGTAGATCTCCATCTTGCGTAGATAGCGGCTGGTGGCAAACACCCACCCCGGCATACCCGCCAGCCGGAACTTTTCCGTGGGCTGGGAGAACGCCTCGCGCACCCGCTCATAGCGCCGGGGATTGTCATAGTCGGGCAATTGCAGGTTATCCAGTTGCCGCCAATCCACGAGCGCCGGTTCACAAATCTCGCCGCCGCGAGACCCATCCACCAGCCGATGCCAGATATTGCCCCACTCGTCGTCATAGAACTCGCGATTGCCTTCGATCCAGCGTTTGGGCCGATAGATTTCCGACGGCCCCAGGCTGCAAGTGATCATATCGTTGATCCGGCCATTGCCAGTAAAGGTCAGGCCGGGCCGCTCTGGATCGCCCTGCTCAAGATTGGCATAGATAATCTCACGTGGCAGCATTCCCCCTCCTTCCGGGCAACGCCCGTATAGACCCGCGTAACGGCGATATTCCCGACTGATTACCAGGTCAATCAGATTATGTGCTGCTCGTTCGCTCAGAGGTATCCCACGACATGAGTGGTTCACGGCCCCGAACCAGTCCCTTTTGCCCCGCAGGCCAGTTCGCCCCAGCATATTACCAGACTGTATGGCTTCTTTCAAATGCCAGGGGCTAGCTGGCTTGCAGGATGCCCTCCGGTGGATTATAATGCAGCCGTCTGTCGCCCGATTCAGGTTCTATCTCTAGCCAGTGTCTACCCTATCTCACCGATCCTGAAAGAGGTAAACCCTATGCCGAACCCCGAGCGTCTGAGCAGCGTTCTGCGACACGAGCTTTACCCTGGGCCAGTCCCCTTTATCGAGCTGTTCGCCGACCAGCCCATCATGGAAGCAGTGCTGGGGCATCCCATGTCGCCACCAGATGCGCCCAAGCGCGAAGCAATAGAGGCCCACGCCCAAAGCCTGATCCAGTTCTACCGCATGTTGGGCTATGATTACGTGCCGGTCAGCATTGGCTCTGGCCTCTACCGCGCCACCAGCGCCTCCAAGGACACGGCCAGCCTGACCAAAGGCACACGCCATTGGGACAACTCGACCACCGTTACCATTGCCAACTGGGCTGACTTTGAGGCTTTTCCCTGGCCGCGCCCCGAAGACATTGACTATTCCCTGGCCGAGTGCCTGTTGAGCCAGATTCCCGACGATATGGCGGCCCTGGCCTTGGGCGCGGGCGGCGTGCTGGAATGGGTGATGTGGCTGATGAGCTACGAACTGTTTGCCGTCGCCATTTATGACCAGCCTGATCTGGTCGAAGCCCTCTTTGAGCGCGTCACCGAGACGCTCGTGGTTGCCTGTCACAACCTGCTGGACATGACCAATTTTGTCGGCTATTTCATCGGCGACGATATGGGCCATTCCACCGGCACAATGATCTCGCCGCAGGTCATGCGCCGCTACGTGTTCCCCAACCAGCGCAAGCTGGCCGACATCGCCCACGCCCACAACACGCCTTTTCTACTGCACGCCTGCGGCAATCTGTCCGCCATCATGGAAGACCTGATCGAGACGGTGCAGGTTGACGCCAAGCACTCGTTCGAAGACAAGATCGAGCCGGTGGAGAGCCTGCACGCCACCTATGGCCGACGCATCGCCCTGCTCGGCGGCGTAGACGTGGACCTGATGGCGCGTGGTAGCGAAGAGCAGGTGCGCGCCCGCACGCGCCAACTGCTGAACACGCTGGGCGACACGGGAAGCTGGTGCCTGGGCACGGGCAACTCGGTCGCCAACTATATCCCTGTGCAGAACTATCTCGCCATGCTCGACGAGGGACGCCGCTGGAACCGAGAGCATTACGGCCAATAGTTGGCGCGCCCTGTTACCAAATGACCGAGTGACACGTTACACACGCGGCAGGCTGCGGGTTGCATGATCCGCAATCCTTGCCTGCCGCTACGCCATACAAACCTATCGCCTGTACTATAGATTGGATGGAGCCTCGATGCACACACTATGGCATAGAACAACTGGAAAGCCAGCACATTCGGATACCCGCGACAAGTCAGCCAAGACAACGTTCAACAAGCTCTGGCGAGCCACCACAGGAATAATCGTGGGATTGGCCTTGACAGGCTGCAATGGCCTGCCGATTGCCCAGAGCGAAGCCACCGCCACGCTCGAAGCCACCGCTACCGCCACCACCGCGCCATCCGCTACGCCGTCGCCCACCTCCACAGCTACCCTCGCGCCTACCGCGACGGCGACCGCGCTGCCCACCGCCACGCCTGTGCCAACGTTGGCCCCGTTGCGCGCCGAGGTCAAACTGGACAGCCCGGAAGTGGAGCAGGGTTCTGTTGGCACCATTCGGGTCACCACCAACCGCCCCACCACTCTCCGGGGCACCATCGAAGAAGAGCGGCAGTTGTTCTTCTTCTCACCCGATGGCCTGCACCACATGGCGCTGGTCGGCGTGCACGCTCTGGCCCCGCTGGGTCACCAACCCTTGCGGCTGGTGATCGACTCGGAGGACGGGCAGCAACTCGCGTTCGACACGGAAATCAAGGTCATCGCTGGCGATTTTGTTTCAGAGAGCCTCCAATTCACCCCGGAAGTAGCCCAACTGCTAGACCCAAAAATCAGCGAGCCGGAGAACATACGGATGATGGAAGTGTTCAACTCGTCAGCGCCCGACGCCGTTTGGCAGGGGCTTTTCGACTGGCCCGTAGAGGGGACCATCACCTCCGAGTTCGGCACGCGCCGCCTCTATCAGGGGGAGGTCAACGGCTTTCATACGGGTCTGGACATTGACGGCGAGACCGGCGACACCGTGCTGGCCGCCGCGCCGGGCGTGGTCGTGCTGGCCGAAGAGCTTCAGGTGCGCGGGCGCGTGGTCATCATCGACCACGGCGCGGGCGTAATGTCTGGCTATTTCCACCTGGACGAAATCGGGGTAGAGGTCGGCCAGGAGGTTGAAAAGGGCGAGCCTTTGGGTAAAATGGGCAGCACGGGGCTGGTGACAGGCTCACACCTCCACTGGGAAATGCGCGTGGGCGGGGTGGCCGTAAGCCCTCAGGAGTGGCTGGAAACCGATTTTGCCGCTTTCCCTACAGAGCAGATAGAACAGGTCGCGGCCGAATAGTCGCGGCACAGGGGGTTGCTATGCGTAAACCTTACGCCTTCTATGGCGAACAGCCGCTGGTGATTGCCCATCGCGGCGCTCGCGACGTCGCGCCCGAAAATACGCTGGCTGCCTTCCAGGCGGCGCTGGATGCCGACGCGGACGGGATCGAGTTGGATGTCACCCGCTGCGCCACCGGCGAGATCGTCGTCATTCACGACGATACCCTGGATCGCACGACAAATGGCTCTGGCCCCGTGGCCCAGACGAGTTTTTGCGCGCTGCGCGCCCTGGATGCGGGGGCATGGTTTGCCCCGCAATTCGCCGGGGAGCGCGTGCCTCTGCTGAGTGAAGTGCTTGATCTGGTGGGCCATCGGACGCGGATTAATATCGAGATCAAGGGCAGGGATTGGAAGGGGGATGGGATCGAGGTCGAGATCGCCCGCATGGTCCGCGAGCGTGGGCTGGAGCAAGAGGTCATTATTTCTTCCTTCAACCCCACCGCCCTCGTGCGTATGCACCGCGCCGCCCCTGAATTGCAGCGCGGGCTGCTCTATGCGCCCAACATGCCCGCCTATCTCTCCCCGGCGTGGACGCGGCTGCTGACCCACCCAGAGGCGCTGCACCCCTACTATGCGATGATGGACGCCGAGGCCGTGCGTCGCGCCCAGAGCAAAGGATGTCGGGTGAATGTGTGGACGGTGAACGCGCCCCAAGACATGCAGCAGATGATTGCGCTGGGCGTAGACGCCATCATCACCGACCACCCGGCCCAATTGCGAGAAATGTTGCCGCGCTAGACAAGAGCGCCCGGCATACATGGCCGACGCTCTTGTCGGTGTCAGGAGGGTAAACGATGGCAAAAGAGCACGAACTGGTGCAGTTGGCCAGAAGAACCATCCAGGAGTATGTGCAGCACCATAGAATCATCCAGCCGGACACACCGCTTTCCGAGGAGATGAGCAAGCGGGCCGGTACGTTTGTATCGCTGCACGCCAACGGGGAGCTTCGCGGGTGCATCGGCACCATCGAGCCGGTGCGCCCCAATATCGCCGAAGAGATCATCTCCAACGCCATCAGCGCCGCCACCCGCGACCCGCGCTTTCCGCCTGTCACCCCGGAAGAGCTGGACGACCTGGAAATCTCGGTGGACGTGCTCACCGAGCCAGAGCCGATCTCTTCCCTGGATGACCTGGACCCCAAGGTATACGGCGTGATCGTCGAGAGCGGGCGCCGCCGGGGGCTATTGCTGCCCGACCTGGAAGGCGTGGATACCGCGCAGGACCAGGTATCCATCGCCCTCCGCAAAGCATGGATCGGCCCTCACGAGTCGTATCGCATGTACCGCTTTCGCGTCATTCGCTACCATTGAGCCGCCCGCGCAGCCGCCCTATGACAGCAGGCTGACCCGGCCAGGGCCGCCCTCTGCCCCCTCGATGACGATCTCGCGCTCGATAAAGTGCTGAATAACCCAGCGATTAGTCAGCAGGTGTTGGGTGATGGCAGCCGTCGTATAGCGCGACTCGCCCGGAACTATCGCCAGCGGCAACAATGCCTGGTCGGCCAGGTATTGGTCCAGAGCCGCCTTGCTGGACAGGTGGGCGATAAACCCGTCGGCGGCATCGTCGGCCACCTTCTCCGCCGGGTAGCGCAGCTTGCCATAGCCCGTAAACCCCGCCAGGCAATGCTCGTACTCGGCCAGCAAAAAGAGCATCGTCCCTGGGCCGGGCGAAGGCGGGGCCACCTCCACAATGTCCGCCTTGAGATGACGCGCCCGCAGCCGGGCCAGCGCCTGCTCTTTCTGCCGCTCGATGATGTGATGGGGCAGGTTCGAGGCCGCCGATACCCCCCACATCTGAACGAGCTTGCCCCGCTCCTCCACCACCACGGGGGATAGCCCTTGTCCGTCGCGCCCCACGCCTTGGATGTGCGCCGTCACCTGCCCGCCGCCACGAGGATACCAGCCCCACGTGCCCAGGTCGAGCCGCACGTCAAACCCTGCTCGCCACATAAAGGGCAAATAGACTTCGCTGATGTAATGATATGGCGGGCTGTGATCCACGTGCGTGCCCCCGATTAGATCGAGCGTGGAGGGCTGGTCGGCAAAGGCCAGTGCCACGAACAACGCCTGAAAAAGCAGCGTCGTCGAGCCAGCACTTCCCGTCCCCGACATGCTGGAAATGTCGAACGTGTACCTGCCGGGCACGGGCAGGCTCGTCGGCTCAAAGCGCAGCGTGCGCGAGTCCAACTCGTCCCCAACCACCCGCGCCCCGCAGATACGGGCTATCGCTCGCACCACCGCCAGATGTTGCGGGCGCAGCCCCGGCTTGTCTCGCCTGGCCCGAATATCGTGGATCAACAGCGGACGCCCCTTCAGCGCGGAAAGGGTCAACGCAGTCCGCAAAATCTGGCCGCCCCCCTCGCCATAGGAGCCGTCCAATTCCACCAGATCACTCATGCTCCACTCCCGGCTATTCCTCCCGCAGAATCACCACTTCCACACCCTGGGGCGCATCCCGCTTGAAGCGGTCCGCGTCGGCCTGTGACCCCACGACGCCGCCCCAGTGCATGGGCACCGCCATCTTGGGCCGGATTTGCGCCAGCGATTGCGCCGCCTCCTCCGCGTTCATGGTGTACGTGCCCCCCACCGGCAGCAGCGCCACATCGCAGCGCACGTCCGCCATCTCGGGAATCACATCGGTGTCGCCAGCGTGATAGATGCGCTGCCCGCCTACCTCCACCACATAGCCCACGTTGCCGTGCTCCTTGGGATGATTAGGCTTGTTGGTGTTGTACGATGGGACCGCCTCCACGCGCACATCCCCCACCTGTATCGCCTGCCCCGGCGCAATCGAGCGCACCTGGCCCGGCACCTGGCCCGCGCAATCAAAGGGACACACGATCACCGTCTCTGGCCCGGCAATCTTTTTGATATCGTCCGGGGAGAAATGATCATGATGCGCATGAGTCACCAGGATCAGGTCAGCGGGTTTAAAGGTCTTGAGCTTCCAGGGATCAATATAGATCACCTGCGCGTTGTCAATGCGAAAGCTGGCATGGCCTAGCCAATGGATATTCTCCAACACGGTTCACCTCCCATACTTGCCACGACAAACAACAGTCGCTTCGCCTATGCCAACATTCTACCCTGACCACAAACGCGCCGCAAGCAGCCCGCCCGCCCAGGAGGCTGTGGGCGGTTGAAACCGCATCAACCGTTGCATCGGCATAGGCAGTTAAAACTGCACCAACCCTTGCAAAGCCGCCCTTCGGCGGCTACAGATGAACCTGCGAAGGCAGGTGCGCCATGTATGGCGACGCAATGGTTGCCGCGGTTTCAACCGCCTTGCTTGCCGAGGCTTTGCGCCGCGTCTCGCTTATGGTATACTCTTGCCAGAGCCATTTTTGCCCTCAGGGCAGCCGACGTACTCGCGCCCTTTTTTTTCGCGCGCGCTTTTCCCACAGCGGAGGGAATGCCAGCCCTGCCCCAGGGCGAGGGAGAGAACATTGCACGCTATCGTATGCATCAAAGCTGTACCCGACACAACCGACGTGCGCATCAACCCGGAAACCAACACCCTGATGCGCGAGGAAATGCAACTGGTCATCAATCCCTTTGATATGTACGCCATCGAGGAGGCCCTGCGCCTGCAAGAGGCCCACGGTGGCAAGGTGACCGTCCTGACGATGGGGCCGCCCAAGGTCGAGGAGCAACTGCGCGACGCGCTGGCGATGGGCTGCGACGAGGCGATCCTGCTCTCTGCTCGCGAGTTCGCCGGAGCCGATACCTGGGCCACCGCCTATACCATCGCCCAGGCCATCCGCAAGCTGGCCCCCTTTGACGTGATCCTGTGCGGCAAGCAGGCCATTGACGGCGATACGGGGCAGGTCGGGCCGGGCATCGCCAACCAGCTCGACATCCCCCAGCTTACCTACGTCTCCAAGGTCCGCGAGGTACACCCCGACAGCTCGACCATCGTTGTCGAGCGCCTGTTGGAAGAGGGCCGCGAAGTCGTGCGCTCGCAGATGCCCGTCTTGCTAACGGTAGTCAAGGACATCAACAAGCCCCGCGACCCCACGCCGCGCAGCATTCGCAAAGCCCGCCGGGCCGACATTCCGGTCTGGACATCCGCCGAGATCGACGCGGAGGCGCGTTACCTGGGGCTGGACGGCTCGCCCACCAAAGTGGTGCAGATATTTACCCCGCCCCGACGCACGGATCAAGTGCAAATCATCCAGGGGGATAGCGCCGAACAGGCCGCCGCGCAACTGGCGGACATCCTCCTGCAACACAAAGTATTGTAGAGGTCTCATGTCCTTACTGATCATCGATGGCGAATTATGTATCGGCTGTGGCGCTTGCGTAGAGGTCTGCCCCTTCGCGGCGCTCGACCTGGTGGACGGCATCGCCGTCGCAAACGACAACTGCACCGCTTGCAGCGCGTGCCTGTCCGAATGCCCGGTGGGTGCGTTGAGCCTGCCCGAAAGCAAGCCCGCCGACGTAGACCTGAGCAGCTACCAGGGGGTCTGGGTGTGGATCGAGCAGTTCCAGGGCCGCGCCTCTGACATCTCCTGGGAGATGATGGGCCAGGGGCGCGTGCTGGCCGACCAATTGGGCACTATACTAACGGCTTGCGTCCTCGGCGACGGGGTAGAGGACGTGGCCCGCGAGGCCATCGCCTACGGGGCGGACCGCGTGTTCCTGGCCGACCACCCCACCCTGCGCCATTACCGCACGCAGCCCTATGCGCGCCTGTTGACTGACCTTGTGCGAGAGAACAAGCCCGAGATATTCCTGCTGGGAGCCAGCTCACGTGGCCGCGATCTGGCCGGGGCCGTCGCCACTCACCTCTACACCGGCCTGACCGCCGACTGTACCGGCCTGGAAATTGACCCAGATACCCGCTTGCTCCGGCAGACCCGCCCGGCCTATGGCGGCAATATTATGGCGACCATCCTCACGCCCCACCATCGCCCCCAAATGGCGACGGTGCGCCATCGCGTGTTCGAAATGCCCCAGCCCAATAGCGAGCGCGCCGGACAGATTGTGCGCGTGCCCGTTACCCTGGATGAAGCACAAATCGCCTGCCAGGTAGTCGAGTTCCTCCAGGAAGCGGAGGACGTCAACCTGGCCGATGCGCGCGTCATCGTAGCAGGCGGGCGCGGCGTTGGCGGGCCGGAAGGCTTTGAGCCGCTCGCCGAGCTGGCCAGGGTGCTGGGGGGCACTTTGGGCGCTTCGCGCGCGGCAGTGGACGAGGGCTGGATCCCCTACGCCTATCAGGTCGGCCAGACGGGCCGCACCGTGCGCCCCGATCTCTATATCGCCTGCGGCATCTCGGGCGCTATCCAGCACCGGGCGGGCATGTCCACCTCACAGGTGATCGTCGCCATCAACGAGGACCCGGAAGCGCCCATTTTCGAGATTGCCACCTATGGCATCGTGGGCAACCTGTTCGAGATCGTGCCCGCGCTCACCGAGCAATTCCGTATCAAGCTTGCCGCGCGTTAGGCGGCCTAGATAATCGAGTAATGGAATCTGCTTATACGCTAGACCAGATCGAGAACCTGCGGGATATCACCTATCATCGCACGCCGGAACTGCGCGCCACCAACGAAGAAAAGGCCCTTGCGTTCGTCAACGAGGTGGGTTTTTGCTTTCTGTTTGGCGATCAGGCCGTCGAGATTTCTACCCTGTGGGCGGCTGTGTGCGGTAGCCGCCGCGCCATGCCCAACGATCACTTTGACGGGGACGTGGGCCGCATCTGGGATTGGAAGGATTCCCTCCCGACACGCGGCCTGATCCACTATGGCAAGCTGCTACGCAACAAACCGACCCTGGTGTCGCTCGAGTTGCTGCCCTACTTTTACGCCTTGTCGCCCAACTATGGCGAACTGGACGACTATCTCCAGCAATACGAGGACGGCAAGTTGAGCATCGAGGCGAAAAACGTCTACGAGGCGCTGTTGAACGAAGGGGCCATGTCTACCACGCGCTTGCGCCAACTGGCCAACCTGGCGGGCTGCGGGCAGAACGCCCGCCGCTTCGACCGGGCCATAGCCGAATTGCAGACCGAGTTGAAAATCGCCAAGGTCGGCGTAGCGGATACCAATCGCTGGGGATATGCCTACGTCTATGACCTGTTCATGCGGCGCTACCCGCACGTGTCCGAGCGGGCGCGCCACATCAGCACAGACGAGGCGATGGGCGTGCTCCTGACCCAATACCTCCGCAACGTCATCGCGCAGCCTGCCAGCAGCGTGCAACGGCTGTTCCGCTGGGAGCGGTGGGAGTGGGATGCCCTGCTGGACAGGCTGGCCGATGAAGGCGCCATCCGGCGCGGCATCCGCGTTGAGGGGCTGGGCGACGACTGCCTGGCAGCGCCGGAAGCTGTCATTATGGAGAATATCGAAAAGGTGCGTCAGGCCTGAACGGACCCGCGCACGCAACACTAACGAACGAGGTGGCTGCTACATGGCATTTCAAGGTCGACACTTGACGGGCAAAGTGGCTTGGGTTACCGGTTCTTCGCGCGGTATCGGCAAAGTGGTCGCCGCGCAACTGGCGAGCGCCGGGGCGACGGTGGCCATACATGGCACCACCCCCCTGTCTGCGCGCACGTTCAACGAGGGCGAGTCGCTTCAGGCCGTGGCCGACGCCATCGCCGAGGTGCACGGGGTCAGCGTCCTGCCCGTTCATGGCGACCTGACCGACGAGGCCACTGTGCAACGCATCGCCGGGGAAATCCGGCAGGCATTCGGGCATATCGACATTCTCGTCAACTGCGCAGGGGGCGACATTGGGGCCAAGGGTATCCAGGGACCACTGGCGGGCAAGCCGGAACACAACGACGCCGTCCTGGTCTCGTGCCCAGACATCCGCTCGGTGCTGGACCGCAACCTGATGACCTGCATTCTCTGCTGTCGTGAAGTGGCCCCGGAGATGATGCAACGCCGTTCGGGCAAGATCGTCAATTTCGGCAGCATCGCGGGCCTCATGGGGCAGGCGAATAGCGTGATTTATGCCACGGCCAAAGCCGCCGTCCACCATTATACCCGTTGCCTGGCTACCCAGCTCAAGCCCTATAACATCGCAGTCAACGCCGTCGCGCCCGGCAACACCGTGACGCCTCGCTGGCTGGCAAGCCGCGCCACCGAGCCGAGCATGCTGGTGCAAGAGGGCACGCTCACTCGCTATGGCTGGCCGGATGAAGTCGCCCGCGTGGTCGAGTTCCTCGTCTCTGACGCTGCCAGCTATATCAGCGGCCAGGTTTGGCGCATTGATGGCGGCGATCAGTGCTGGCCCGGATGATCGTCTGACGCCATCTCGTAGGCAGTTGAAACTGCACCAACCCTTGCCAAGTCGCCCTTCGGCGACTGCAGACCAGCCCACGAAGGTGGGCGCGCCAACTAGTTGGCGACGCAATCGGTTGCTGCGGTTTCAACCGCCCATCTTGTGGCTATTACCGAACTGTTTTGCTAAACTT
>JAAYXX010000174.1 GCA_012515695.1 Chloroflexota bacterium | reverse complement strand
TGCGGGAGACGAGCGATGTTTGGCACAGTGGGCATTGCATGGGCTGTTGGTCCTTTCAAAATAGTGTATCATTTGGCATTATAGTTGATCAGAGAGCCAAGAGGGAAATGGGAAAGGATGACCAGGATGTCTGAGCAAGAGACGGCAAAGGGCATTGTGCAGTATCTCAATCCGGACGGGTTGCACAGGAATCCGGCCTATTCGCAGGTGGTCGTTGCCAGCGGCAGCGTGAAGACGGTGTATGTGGGTGGGCAGAACGCGGTGGATGCGACGGGCGCTGTTGTGGGCAAGGGGGATATCAGGGCGCAGGCCGAGCAGGTCTTTCGCAACTTGCAGATCGCTCTGGCTGCCGGAGGGGCCAGCCTGGAGCATGTGATCAAGTGGAACGTGTATGTGATGGCCGGGCAGCCGCCGCAGCCCGCTTTCGAGGTGTTTCAGCGGGTTTGGGGCAACCGCCCAAACCCGCCCCTTATCACGGTCTTGTATGTGTCGGGCCTGGCGAATCCCGACTACCTCATGGAGCTAGAGGCGGTGGCCGTTGTGCCGCAGTAGAGCGATTGCCAACGAGCGGGCTATGACGGCCACCGCGTTGGTCTTTTTACCCCAGGGCTGTGTCTGCGTGGTGAACACGGCTCAAGTGCAGGTAGATCCAGCCCATCGCAAACCCGACAATGGCGCCGCCGACAATAGCAACGATGATCCATTCCGCCATACCCCCCAGAATGTCCCCCCGGAATACACTGGCCCAGTTCTGCCAGAAATATGGAGCGGCGCGATTGGAGATGTGTAGCTCCGGTCTGCCTGGAACGCCCAGAAACGCGAGTTTCACGGCATTGGTGAGGTAATAGGCAACGATGGCAGCGCACCATGTGGCGAGACTGGCCGCAGCAGCCCGCAGGCTCGACCGCGAGCAACGCGCCTCGTACAGGGCAATCGGGATAACCGGCACCAGCCAGATGCCGAGGTTCAGCATGGTCAAGGCGGTGCCTCTAAAGAGTTTCACAAGCCATTCAATATAGAAAAAGTCCAAAACTCCGAACAACGCACCGATAAGGAGATAGATGATCCAACGCCTTCTCATAAAAGTTCCTTTCTGGTAGACTCGATTGACGTACAGAGATGTCGGAACCTCTTGAACTGGCTAGAACTATACCATGGAGATACTGCCAAAAGCTGTCATTTCATCCAGGAAACCTACCAAAAAAGGGGGGCGCTTTGTTGTGGTTTCCATGATACTGTTGGCAAGTGTTATGTATAGGGCAAGCCTCGCGCCCGCGCCCACCTTCGTGGGCTGCAAACCAGCTTACAGGTCGTTGGATGCACCCAGAATTCTCGGTGTGTATCCCCCAACACGCCTATAGGCCGCAGCAGGGCGCAATTCGCCAAGATTTTGGATGCCCCCGAACGAGCTTGCCAGTTGGCAAAAGGCCAGCGGCCGTTGTATAATCTGTCGGATAAAGATGTCTGGTCAATTGCTTGGGAACGATACGAGCTGCCCAGGCGTCCAGGGTAGGCAGTATCATTCGGGGCATGGATCCCTGGCACGTGGAGGTTATGGATGAGAGTTAGCATGGTCTATCCCGGCATCGGGGGCAAAGGGTTCGACAGCATCGGGCAAGGCATGGATTCGGGGTGGATCAGTCACGGGATAGCCATTTTGGCCGCGTGCGCTCGCCGGGCTGGGCACGATGTGGACTTGATCGACTTGCGCTCTCTCAAGAATTGGGACGATTTTCACGCGCAGATTATGCGCCGCTGGCCGCAGGTGTTTGCCATCAGCATGATGAGCGTGGACTATAATCCCGCCATGCGCTGCCTGGAGATCATCCGCAAGACGAACCCCAAGGCCATTACGATGGTCGGCGGGGCGCATCCCACCATCATGCTGGAAGAACTCGTCGAGAACCCCAATATTGACTATATCTTTTTGGGAGAGGGCGAAGAGACCTTTCCCCAGGCGTTGGATGCGCTGGAGCGTGGCGAGGAACTGCCCCGTGTGATCCCCGGCACGCACCCCGACCTGGACAGCCTGCCCCTTCCCGACCATTCGCTGTTCATTGACGAGTGGATCAGGCAGGGCTATCAGGTCACCTCGCCGGAGGCCCCTTTTGTTGCCGAGTTGCCGCCCCCGTTTGTGACGATCATCGCCGGGCGGGGCTGCATGTACAACTGTAGCTATTGCCAGCCCGCCGAGCGGGCCATTTTCGGGCGCAAGGTGCGCCGCCGCAGCGTGGAAAACATCATGAGCGAGTTGCGCCAGTTGCGCGACCAGTTCAACTTTGCCAGTTTCATGTTCCACGACGACTGCCTGACCGAAGATCGGGAGTGGGTGATCGAGTTCTGCCGGGCGTATATGGCGGAGGGGTTCACGCAGCCCTTCTTCTGCCAGAGCCGGGCGGATATCATCGTCAAGAATGAAGACATGGTGGCCCTGATGGCCAAGGCGGG
>JAAYXX010000173.1 GCA_012515695.1 Chloroflexota bacterium | reverse complement strand
TATGAACCGCGACGGCAAGAATGATGTTGTCTATACCGATGCCGAGATACCCGGCGGCAAGGTCTGGTGGATGGAGAACCTGGACGGCCTGGGCCGTAGCTGGAAGCGCCACGAGGTGCCCAATGGCGACCCGGCCCGACGCGGCGCGTATCATTCGCTCTACGTGGGCGACCTGGACGGTGATGGTGACCTGGATATTTTCTCCTGTGAGATGGAGTCTGTGGGGGGCGAGCGTCCGCCGCGTTATTACATTTGGGAGAACGTGGACGGCTATGGCGAGGAATGGCGGGAGCATGTGATTCTGGACATAAACCTGGGAGGGCATGCGGCGGTGTTGGGCGATGTCACCGGCAACGGCAAGCTGGATATCATTGCCAAGCCCTGGGTGCCTCGCCCTGAGAACGCGTTGGGCGGCAAGATGTTTGTGCTGTTCCTGGAGAATGTGAGCACGCCCTGATCTGCCAATTCGCGAAAACGGTTGACGCGGCCATTGCTCCCCCGCGCAAACGCACACACGCCCTGCTGCTTGCGAGCAACAGGGCGTGCTTTGTTCGATAATCATGGCGGGCAGAGCTGGCTCAATCCCCCGTGGGCTGGCTCACTTTGTTCAGGAGCGGGATGAGCGTATTGGCCCACAGGCGAATGGCCTGCCAGTTGCGATGGTCGCCGGAGTCCAAGTCCTCTTCTTTGATGAACGAGGTGGCAAATCGCCAAAAAGGTGAGAGCGCGGCCAGGTCTACCTTGCCGCCGAACAGCCCCACGGAGACTGGCTGGACGGCTTTAGTCAGGGATGCCAGGCATTCCTGGGCTGTGGCCCGGTGTTCGGGCGTGTCCTCGTTCATGGTGGTTCCCACGCTGAACAGGGCGACGGGCATCTCGGCCAGGGCGGCGCGATGCTGTCGCACAAAGCGGCTGGCGGCTGGCAGCGGCTTGCCCATGCGGATGGCGGATCCCAGCACCACGGCCCCGTATGGTTTCAGGTCTTGGATATCCTCCACGTTCCGCACGTCCACCGCTTCGCCTGCTTCCCTCAGCACATGGCCGATCACATCGGCTACCTCAGCAGTGGAGCCGCACTTGGTGGCATAGGCTACCAGAACTCTTTTGTTCATTTCCCTCTCCTTCAGCGTTCATAGGTAAACTGGGCCGCTCGTCCTTCTGCGCTATCCCTGCACGCGCGGACTCGAGATGTCTGGCTGCCTTTGGTATGGCGTTCCTGAGGGATGGTGGCGACCTGCGCGTCTGGGGGCAGGCGTGATTTCACACCGTCACTGTACAATACGACGGACCTGGTCGTCAAGTTGCGATGGAAACCCCGCCAGAATGGCGGCGACTATAATGCATAGCATCCTGGGCAGGGAGGATGGCGGCTCTGGGGGCGTAGCTGGCGTGTTGCCTGCGCTACTCGCGGGCATTTTCCGGGGCATGAACCTCCATTTCCAGCCAGATCTCTCGGCCTGGCGCGTCCGTCGTTACCGTTACTGGGATTTGGATATCGCTGAACTCTAGCACGCAGAGGCCCGCGCCGTTCGTCTGGCAGTAATGCAGCGATAGCTCTGCCTCCAGGATGGTGTGCCCCTGGCGCAGGGTGACATCCACGGGGACGGGAAAGACCCGGCCAGTCAAGGGGACGTTGGGGTTCCGATCAGGCAGTTCCACGACATTCGGGTCATCCACCTTCCAGGTGACGGAGGAGGGTGACTCGTCGTGCACTTTGTATCCAGGGGGCAGCTTGACATCGACGATCAGCGTTCCCCTGCCAGGCTGCACCCGTTGTTCGGGCAAACGTACTTGCTCATCATACACAGACTCTTGCTCCTCGCCCTCATCATCCGGCATCTCGCCCAATGGGTCGAGATGTGTCCCATTCTCGGTGGTCACGCGGGTTCCTCCTCCGGGGAGCGCACCTTGATATCCAGGCGCACTTCCCGACCGGGGGCGTCTTGGGTGACCGTGATTGGGATTTCAAGGTCGCTGAACTCTAGCAGGCACAAATCCGAGCCGCTAGTGCGACAGTAATACAGCGATAGTTCGGCCAGCAGGACAGTATGTCCCTCGAAAAAGGTGACGTCGACGCTTACGGGGAAGGTTTGTCCCGCCAGAGGCACATGGGCCGCCTCGTCCGGCAGTTGGATGACGCTGCTATCCTCCGCCTTCCAGGAAATGTACGAAGGGGCGCTCTCGTTGAGCTTGTGGTTGGGAGGCAAGTAAGCCTGCAAGACGATGCTGCCCTGGCCGGGCTGGACCCGCTGCTCGTTCAGCCGCAGGATTTCGGTTTCCTCGCCGCCGCCGATCAGTAAATCGTCCGGGTCTTGCAATTCGAGCGTTGAGACGCTTCCCGTCGCCAGCTCTATTGCGCGGATAGCGTGGTTGTTGGTATCGGCCACGTATAGCTTGCCGTTGGCTCCAGAGAGGCCGCCCGGCTCGTAGAACATCGGCTCTGTGCCATCTCGCAGCCCCGGCTGGCCGCTTCCCAAAAAGGTGGTAACCGTTCTATCCTGCGGGTCCACGATCTTGATTTTGTGGTTGTACGTATCCGCCACGTACAGCGTATCCCCGTAATACGTGATGCCCAGGCAGTGCTGGAGGCGGGCTTGCTCCCAGGTTCCGTCGCGGTCGCCAAAGTCGAACAACCCCTGGCCGATGATGGTACGCACCCAGCCATCGGGGGCCAGGTCGGCCTGCCGCACAGCGCTAGATTCGCTATCGGCAAAGTAGAGCACCCGGCCATTGCTGGTGATGCCGCTGGGCTGTGCCAGCGCCGCCCGCAACAGGGGCGCGTCTATCAGCCCTTCCGTCCCGCTGCCCGCATATGGCCCGATCATGCCTTGCGCCAGATCCAGCCGCCACAACTGGTGCGTGCCCGCCATCGCGATGTACAGGTTCCCCTCGACCATTACCAGGTCCCAGGGAGAGTTGAGGCGAGCTTCTTGCAGGGGCAGCATCTCGGCGTGATAGGCCAGATAGCCGTCCCCGGCGGCTGTGTCCACCTTGCGGGCATCCAGGTCGGCCACGCGGATCGTGTGGTTTTCGGTATCGGCGATGAATAACAGGTTGCCGGTCAGCGCCATCCCCTGTGGCTTGTTAAAGGTAGCCGACTCGAACGGGCCATTGTTCAAGCCTTGCTGCCCTGAGCCGATCACGTCCAGCACGACGCCTTCCAGGCTAGTGACGATCACCCGATGGTGGTTCGAGTCGGCGATAAAGAGGCGATCGCCGGGTTGATCTGTCAGCACCTTGCCGGGGAAGGCCAATCCGGTCAGGGGGCGCTCCTCCCGCTCGGTGGTCAGATCCAACGGCTGGCGGTTCAAAATGCCCTCTGCTTCATACTGCTTGATGCTATCGGCGATCAGGGTGTCGTAGGCTTCGAGCACGCGCTCGCCGGAACGCCCGGCGATGATATAGCCGCGGGGGTCAATCAAGACGGTTGCGGGCCATGCCCGCACGGCATAGGCCCGCCAGATGCGGAGATCCGGGTCATTGACTACGGGGTGCTCGATCTCGTATCGTTGGACAATCTGGCGCAGGTTGGCCGCTTCGCTCTCGTTGGCGAACTTGGCCGAATGCACGCCGATAATGACCAATTCCTGAGCGTATTTGCGCTCCAGTTTCTTCAGGTCGGGGAGAATATGAATGCAGTTAATACAACCATAAGTCCAGAAATCGAGCAACACCAATTTGCCGCGCAAATCAGTGAGGGATAAAGGGCGCGGCGTATTTATCCACTCGGCATCTGGGGGAAAATCGGGGGCGCGCACGTTGCCCCGATAGACCTGTTTGAAAACCATGCGAAACCTCCCTTTCGATCTTGCCAAAGACAGCGAGGGCTTGACGGGGTAGGATGGAGTGGGCCTGCTCCGGGGACAACAAAGGGGCGGTCCACACAGGGAGGTACGATGGGCCTGTTCTTACCTGCCTTTAGCTGGTTTTGTTGGCTAGAGCACTGCGGTGCCAGGGCACTGCGGTGCTTGCAATATGATACCACACTCGCGGTGGATGTAAAGGAAGCCATGAAGCGGGGGGGATGTGCAGGGGTGTGGGCGGTCGCGGCGAGGCGCTGTGTATCGCAGGCGCGCTTGCTCTGGGGAGACCGTACCCACGGCGCACGCGCGCGGCTATGATACACAGCGCCACCCGATCTGGCACAAGAGACAACGCGAGGCCATTCGCGCCGCGCCCGAATGGCCTCGTATGATGCTGAACTGGCGGATGTACTCGCGAGCGCGAGGCTCGGCCAGTCTGGCAGAGCCTACAAGATCTGATACAGTTCGTACTGGGTGCACTCGATGAGATCAATTGCCTGATCCTGGAGCGCGCGCAGTTCGGCATTCCGGGAATACTGGCTGGCCAGAGCCTCCATTACACTCAGGCTGGGCCATTCGCGTTCGATAACTTCGGTATAGAAACTGTGCTTGCCATAGATGCGACGGTATCGCTTGCGGGGCGGGATGCCCAGCTTGGCCTGGACGCTGTCGAATTGGGCTTCGAGCGCCTGGAACTCGTCCCATTTGCCGGGTCGAATTTTGTGAATAACGCGCTGCAACACCATATGCTTATGCCCCCTTTCCTCAGTATACGATGTAGCGGCTTATGTTCCCGGTTGTTGTCGTGTGCCTGATGGATTGAGAGCGTCGCTGACTATCAGCGGCGCTCGTTTGTCTGAACGGGCCAATGGATTTCGCTGGGGTGGCTGTCTGATGGGAGTTGGTGGCGCGCACCGACGTGTTGGTGGGGGGCGAGACGAGTCCGACCGGTCTTGTAGGGTGAGATGTGCGTCGGTGTATAGGCGGGCGCGCTTGGGATATGCGTGATGGGAATGGCGCTAAACTCGAGCGTCAGGAGGCATATGTTGCACATGCCCCGCGTGCGTGGGGCCTCCTTGTTACTGCCAACGAACGTGCCCGGTAGTCGGACCAAGCCCTATCCCAGAAGCCACAAGCCAGCGATCACCCAAGGCCGATATAGGATGCTTCTATTATATCATATGTCGGGGGAATGGGAATAGGTATTTTTCATTAGAATCGGCCTGCTGGCAAGAACCGGGCGGGCGGCACAGCGTATACTCATATGCGCGGCGCCGGTAACGCCGCCGTTACCGGCGCCGCCGCTACTGGCGCTGCCGCTACCGGCGCTGCCGCTACTGGCCGCTTTCCAGGTATTCCTTCAGGG
>JAAYXX010000023.1 GCA_012515695.1 Chloroflexota bacterium | reverse complement strand
TTAGCTGCCGATTATCTACCCGGGGCGGGCTGCCCGCCTCGTCTTGCTTCAGATACTCGGTCGGCATCGCAGGGGCGGGATCAGCAGGAGTGAGCCTGGTTCGTAATGCTATCAGCAGAGCGGCGTTCGATTCGGTGAGGTAGCGCACGGGAAACAGGCCGCTCACATCCACTGGCGTGAGCGCGAGGATCAATCCCACACAAACCGCTCCCCCAAGGAGCAACCGGCCAAATTCGCGCCACACGCGACGGCCACAGCGTAGTGCCAGGTAGACGAGCGCCACCGGCAACAGGAGCAAGCCCACCGTGCGGGTGATGGGGATCATGACCGATAATACTCCGGTTGCCAGGGTGACCCATGTGGATTGCCCTCCACGGGCGATTCGTTCTACAAGCCAGATGGCTGCCAGGAGAAACAGGGTAAATACCGCTTCTGACATGACCATACGTGCATGGTTGACAGTCAGGGGGGCAAGGAGGTAAAGGCCGCTGATGGCGAGACCCCACCACCGTGAGTAATGGCTCAGGATGGGCCATCCCCAGAACAGGATGGATGCCACCGCCAGGGTAGCGATCAGTGAGGGGATTTTGATAGCCTGTGGGATGCTCGTGAGCCGCGCGAATGGCGCGAGCATCAGCGGAAACCCGCAGGGAAAAGGCGCTATTTCGGGATGTTCGCCCGGCGCATTGATCAGCCCATATTGATCGGCAAAGGCCAGTGATCTGGCCAGCACCACATAGGTAGCATCGTCGCTGTACGCGCCGATCTGGAAAGCGTCCAGTTGGCTGAGTGTCAACGCGGTGGTCCAAAGGATGAGAATAATCCAGATGCCGGTTTGTAGCCATCGTGCCTCAATCGTGCGGGGCATGTGCAGTCGGCGCTTTATCACGGTCTGCATGGCTTGGCTTCTCCTTTGCGTGCCGCGCGGAGGCGCGCCCAGTAAAACCCCAGACCATTGGCGATCTGCGTTACTCCCATCAACAGGGCCAGCCGCCATCCTCGGCCGAGGCCCATCTCCTGGATGGGAAAGGATAGCAACTCGGCGTAAAAGCGCCAAGGCTCCATGCGGACACGCTCGCCAGACCGGGAGGCATGGGCTACATGGAAGGCAAAGGCCGCCCGTCCATAATTGTGATGTTGTCGCCAAAAACCACGCCACGACATCGCATGGGCATGTTCGACCACGGCCTCGGGCACATAGATCAACCGATAGCCTCGATGCGTCCATCGGTCACAGAATTCCCGATCTTCACCTGCGGCCTGCCCAAAATGCTCGTCGAAACCGCCGATCTCGCGGAATAGCCGGGCTGGCACCGCCAGGTTGTTGGATGTCAACAGGCGGGCCTGATGGGGGATGGCGTTATAGTACTTGTAAAGATAGGTGATTAGCAATTGGCTGGCGGTGGCGTACGGGTTGTCGCCAAGCGCGTTGAGCGTTTGTCCGCCGACGCCGCAATTTGGTGTGGCGGTGAGTTGGTCTACCAGGACGCGCAACCAGTCAGGTCGGGGGGCACAGTCATCATCGGTAAAGGCGAGGAATTCGCCCCGCGCCTGCGCTGCGCCGGCATTGCGCGCTGCCGCTGGTCCAGCGTGCGGCTTGCAAATCAGGGTGATATCCAGCCTACTCTGAAACGAAGCCACTACTTCGCTGGGCGGGGATGCGCTGCCATCATCCACCACGATCACCTGCAAGCGGTCAGTGGGGTAGTCGAGTTGGGCCACCGCGTGCAGGCAAGCGGCGAGGCGTGTCGGGCGTTCGTAGGTAGGGATGATTAACGAGACCAATGGGCAGTCCCGTCTCATTTGCTGCGTCATCTTGTCGAGAGCCACCTTATCGAATGAACTGCCTGGCCCAGCCGACGACGCGATAGCGCCGCCAATCGGCGGAGACGCGGCCAAAACCACCTATCTGTGAAGAGCGAGCAATTCGGAAAAAGGACTTGGCCCAAGAACCTCAGACAGGTATCCTCGCGATGAATCTCTATCCGCGCCAACTGGAAACGATCATGCTCCGGCAGCACGAGGCCGCCATCTATTGTGAAGGCGGCGCAATAACCCGCCTTCTGGGCGGCAGCCCGTATCTCGCTGTTACACTCTCCATAGGGGTAGGCCAGGAACCGTGGTCGTTCAAAGCCGTGTGC
>JAAYXX010000172.1 GCA_012515695.1 Chloroflexota bacterium | reverse complement strand
GGCCCGCGCCGAACACCTAGCACTAAAGTGCCAGGCTGGTGGTTCAAAAAGTGCACTAAAATGCATTACAGAATAGCCAACCCGTTTTAACGGGTTTCTGCTTTCCGCAGCCTGGGAATTCATTCCTCGGCATATATGCCGCTGGCTGAGCCGAACGATCAGTAGCAAGGCCAGCACTGCCTCGGTTACCGAGCTATTTTGTTAAAACTCATAAACCGCCGGGTCTCGGCACTCCTGAATACAAAAACAACTCGCCATCTGGCGAGTTGTTTTTCTGCACATGGGTTTCGGCGAGAGACTGCGCCGCTAGCGGCTGCCCAAGGCGCGCAGCGCCGCCAAAATGCGCTCATCCAGCCCTTGCACATCCGCTGGCACCAAACTCAGCGCCTCCTGGGCTTCGCTCAGGCTGTAGCCCAACGCAGTGAGCGCGTTGAGCGCGTCGGCGTCGCTGGCGTTCACGCTGGACAAGGCCACTCCGGCGCCACCCACTCCCAGCCGATCCTTCAGGTCCAGCGCCAAACGCTGGGCCGTCTTGCGGCCAATGCCGGGAATGCGCGTCAACGCCTGCACATCCCCCTGGCTGATCACCCCGCGCAGCGTTTCCGGCGAAAAAGCCGACAGGATGCTCAGGGCCGTGCGCGGGCCGATGCCGCTAACGCCAATCAACACACCAAAAAGGTCCACCTCCTCGGTGGACTGGAACCCATACAGGGATATTTCGTTTTCGCGCACAATCATGTGCGTTTGCAGTTCGACGGTCTTGCCGGGCGTGGCGTGCTCGATCAGGCTTTGGGTGGTACGCACGCGAAACCCGACGCCCCCCACATCCACGACAACATAGTCGTCGCCAACTGCTGTTAGTTTTCCGCAAAGAGATGCGATCACTGCTTGCCTTACCTACTCTAGCAACTGCGCCATCCGCGACGAGTTGTGATGGCAAATAGAAAGGGCCAGGGCATCGGCGGCGTCGTCCGGTTTGGGCAACTCGGCCAGATTCAGCAGCAGGCGGACCATCTGCTGCACTTGCAGCTTGTCCGCCTGCCCGTATCCGGTGACTGCCTGCTTGACCTGTAGTGGGGTGTACTCGGCAATACGCACCCCGGCTTGCGCCAGGGTCAGCAACACCACCCCACGGGCCTCGCCCACCATAATCGCCGTGCGCGCATTGGTGGCAAAGAACAACTCTTCCACCGCGGCCACCGGCGGCCGGTATTCAGCCAGCAAATCCGCCAGGGCGTCATGCAGCATCACCAGCCGATCAGCAATGGCGATCCCTGCCGGTGTGCGCAACACGCCGTAGGCAATGGGGCAAAGGTGCTGGCCATCACCCTCTACGAGTCCGTAGCCGGTAATGGCCAGCCCTGGGTCCAGGCCCAAAACCAACATCCGGCTGCCTTACGCTGCCGATTCGTACTTGGCCATCAAGTCATCGGTGATATCCAGGTTGGAGAATACCTCCCGGACATCATCCAACTCTTCCAGCGCCTCGATGAGCTTCATCGTCTGCATCGCTTCTTTCTCATCGAGCGTCATCGTGCTCTGCGGAATCCACGAAAGCTCGGCTTCCGTAGGCTGGAGCGCGGCTTCGACCAGCGCGGTCTGAACCTTTTTCAGGTTCTCCGGCTGGGTATAAACCTGCACGAGATTGTCCTCGATCTCGACATCGTCGGCGCCCGAATCAATGGCGATCAACGCGATCTCCTCCGGGTCGTTATCCCCGGGGTCAATAGCGATATACCCCTTGCGCGAGAACATCCAGGCCACGCAGCCATCCGCCCCCAGGTTGCCACCATGCCGGGTAAAGGCGCGCCGCACTTCGGACACGGTGCGGTTCTTGTTGTCGCTGAGAGTCTCGACCAGGATTGCGGTGCCATGCGGCCCATAGCCCTCGTATACCGACTCTTGCAGCTCTTCGCTCCCGCGCAGTTCGCCCGAGCCGCGCTTGATTGCCCGATCAATGTTGTCCTTGGGCATGTTGGCCTGTTTGGCTTTATCTAGAACAAGGCGCAAACGAAAGTTTGCCTCTGGATCAGCGCCACCTTCTCTGACAGCAACGGCGATTTCATGTCCCAACTTGGTGAACAACTGACCGCGCTTGGCGTCATTGGCTCCCTTGGAGCGCCTGATGGTGGCCCATTTACTATGTCCAGACATCGTCCACCTCCCATATGGCGAATCAATTCGATAGATTCAAAATAGTCTGGTATTCCGTAGGCCATCGTCTACGGGGAGTTTAAAGCCCCGCAATCGCGCTAGAGGCTACTCCCTGTAAGAAAATGACATCGTTCACATTATGCCTACATTATACCATCATTAAGGCAGAATATCCAACTTGGTATAAACAGTTAAGCAACACAACGGCACGCGCTCTCGCGCGCGGCAAGCAGTTATGCCCAGCATCGGCGGAGGGATGGCGTTATGTCTCGCCCATATCTCCATAGGTTTCCTCCATCTCTTTGCCCTCTGCATCGGAAGCATCCAGAACAGTCCGTGACCGTC
>JAAYXX010000171.1 GCA_012515695.1 Chloroflexota bacterium | reverse complement strand
GTCTCGATCATGTTGAAATCGAGCCACGGCTCGTCGTGCCAGAATGGGGCGGACGACAGCCAGCCACAAGGGTGGTAGGTGATCAGGTGCGCGCCGCCGTCCCCTTCGCGCAGGCCCATGCCCAGCTCGCGCCATACTGGCTCGAACCCGGTCGGCGCGTGGTCGCCGCCATTGACCCACACGATGTTGGGGCGCTCGCGGTAGCGCGCCGCCACCCAGCGCGTGTAGGCTCGCGCATTCTCTGTGGTGACCCAGCGGTATTTGTTCACATAGGCTCCCCACAATGGCAAGATCGCCAGCACCAGGCCGAGCCGCTCCGCCACATCCAACAGATGGTCCACATGCGTGAAAAAGTCGGGGTTGGGGGTGGCCGGATTGTTGTTCAGCCAGGGCACCTGGCCGTAACGGTTGGGCACCTGGGCGGGCTGTTCGCCATTGGTGAAAATGACGTCCGGGTAGAGGGCCAACACCCCTTGAATAACGGTAAAACCCTTGGCGGCCCGGTTCGCCAGATACTTTTCGGCATCCTCTACGCTGTAGCGGGTGAACAGCGGCCAGGCGGTGTCGCCCAGCCAGAAGAAGGGCTGACCGGGGGCGTCAACGAAATGGCGCCCGTTAGAGCTAACGCGGATCGGTCCGTGAAAAGGGTGGTCCATGTGTGTTCTCCATTATGGCGCTGCGTCTGGATAAGAGCAGGATACTCGAGCGTGCGTGCGAATGCCAGGCATGGCGTACTCTGGTAGCGGCGGGAGTCGCCTCCCTATGCCCGACGCACCACCCGCGCGGCATACAGTACCCCGCCGCCGAGGCCGTTTGCGTTTCCCAGGATGCGCCCATAGGCGGCGTGGATGGGCGATTGCCGGGCAGCGGGCACGTTATGGCGCTCTACCTGGAACTCGTCTGGCGGCAACAGGCGCTCGATGAACGGCAGGCCCGGCGTATAAAGCAGCATACCGCCCACCTGCAAGCCGCGCAATAGCTCCATGTAGCGGCGCGCATAGGCTTCGGGCGTGCCGCGCTTGTAGAGATGGTGGAACAAAAAGTGATTGGAAAAGGCCATGTGCGAGAGAATGGTGCCCCAGGTAGATGGTGCGAGCGGATATTCCAGCCAGTCCGCTTCGTACAAGCCCTCCGCCGGTTCGATCTGTCGGTCTATGCCATAGGCTTCTAATCCTAGCGCGCGCAGGTGGGCCACCAGCAGCCCCCGGCTGCCGCAGCCCACATCGAGAATCGGCTCGCGCAACTGGTCGGGGCCGAGGCCCAGCACATCCAATTGCAGGGGCACGGGATATTCCTCACACACCACCGACGCGTCGAGCAGGCTGGTTCCGCCTTCACTGTGGGCCGCGCCCAGCCGGGCCACAAACGCCTGGAGCCTGTGCAGGTGCGCGTCCACTGTCTGATACAGCAGTTGGGCGACCTCGGCCTCGTCGCGCTCCTCGGTCACCATTCTCACCATCTCCTCCAGATAGGCGGTATAGATGATGTTCAAGGCCTCGCGGTCCTGTTTGGAGAGGGTGATAAACTGGTTATTGCGGTGCAGGTAGGTCTGGGTGGAGGTGACAAACAGGCGTACCAGCCCCTCCCGGCTGGATCGGTGCACATCGTTCAGTTCGGATTCTAGCACGGCCAACACGCCCTCGCGCCGATCCACGAACAGGCGCAGCAGGTCAGGGTGGACGCGATAGCCCTCCACGTTGGCCCGCTCGAACTCGGCCAGGGGCAGCCCGGCATTGGCTGCATACTGGTAGCGGATCAGCGTTTCGATAAGCGGCAGCATCTGGTCAGAGTGAGCGATCAACGGCATCCTCGCTTTGATGGTTTCCCATAACCAACCATTCGCCAGTGTGGGCAAGGGAACGCAAAAAGTCACGGCTCGTAAGGATACCATCGCATGGCATAACCTGTCCAGCTTCCCTCTCGCATGGCTGCCGCGTTCGCCGTAACACGAATCAAACCTTGTCTTGACTGCACCGCCCCTCGAACTCTTCCCGCGTGATGCCAAACCAGTGTAAATCTACATAGTGCCCCTGGGTGAAGAACATGCGCCGCCACGTGCCTTCCAGCGTGTAACCCAGCTTCTCATGGAGCCGAATGGACGAAGGGTTGTCGGCGTGTACGCAGACGGTACACTTTTGATAGCGTAGCTCGCAAAAGTAGTAGCGCAGCACCAGGGTGATGGCCTCGCCTGCGTAGCCGTTGCCCCGATGCTCGGCGGCCACGTCTACCCCATAGCTAAAGGTGCCGCAGCGTGGCTCGCAGTTGTGCGTGCTGATGGACCCCACCGGCTCCCCGGCGCGGTTCTCGATTACCCAATGAAAGGCGTTGTCCTCTAGCTTGAGCCGGGATTGGCGCTCGGTCCATTCGCGGACGGACACCCGCGAGGTGGGCGGCCAGACGAAATCCAGGTGGCGCGCCCGCTCGCTGTCCATGTTCCACCGGAAAAAGTGCTCATCGTCCTCCGGCTCGATGGCTCGCAGGCGTACCAGGTTGCCCTGCCAAAAGTTGGTCGTCACACTCTTTCCCTCTGCGTGGTATTATATTAGGCAGTTAAGGGGACGCCGCCCTGATGCCGCCCGCTCCCTCATTGCGCTTTGCTCTACTGCTATCATAGCCGGTTTCGGCAAATCCGAAAACCCCCAAATCGGCCTCTGATTGACGCTGAGGCGCATTTCGGATATGTTGAAGCCGATCCGCATTATGTCCTCATCCCATTGGCGGCGCGAATGGTAGCTTCCCCGGCCAACCTCCCCGGTACGCTTTTCCCAGGATCACTTTTCTGGATGCTGGTAGAAACGAAGGAGGAAACGGAATGACCGAGTTCAGTGCAACTATGGTTCGGCAGGAGCAGGCCAGGCCCAATCCCGACCTCGCGAACCTGGATAGATTGGTTGGCACCTGGAGACTAACGGGGGGCACGGAAGGAATATGCTCCTATGAATGGATGGAAGGCGGCTTTTTCCTTGCCCAACACATTGACCTTGAGCAATATGGGCAAAAGATCAAGGGCCTTGAGATCATCGGGCACTGGCATCCCTTTGGCGAGGAGCCAGACAAGGAAATCAGATCTCGCTTTTACAGCTTTTTCGATGGCATGACGCTCGACTATGTGTACGAATTGCGCGGGGACACGCTGACGATCTGGGGAGGCGAGCGGGGTTCGCCCGCCTACTATCAGGGCAAGTTCAGCGATGATGGCGATACCGTCGCTGGCGCGTGGGTGTATCCAGACGGCGGCGGGTACGAGTCCGTCTCGACCAGGATCAAGCGGGACCTTGTGGTAACTCGCGTCTTGCATGCGCCAGTCGAGCGGGTATGGCAGGCGCTGACCGACCCGCAGCAGGTGATGCGCTGGTGGGGGCCGAAAGAGTTTACCACGCCGATTGCTGACATGGACGTTCGCGAGGGAGGCAAGTCCCTGATCTGCATGCGCTCGCCAGGTGGCCAGTACTTTTGCGACGCCTGGACCATCCACAAGGTTGTGCCGATGCAGAGGCTCGAGTTTACCGATACGCTGGTAGACCGAGACGGCAACAAGATCAACCCCGAGTCCATTGGCCTGCACCCTGACCTGCAAGACCTGCGAATCGTGACGACCCTCAAGCCGATGGGCGACAATCAGACCGAACTGACGATCACCCAGCACGGCCACCCAGCGGGCCAGGCGTACGACTTGACCAGGGCCGGGCTGAATGAGAGTTTAGACAAGCTGGAAGATAGCCTGAAGCAGGGCTAGGCCGCCCGCGCCCGCCGCTTCCACAAATGCCACCCCGCGCTATACGCCAGCAGCCCCAGCATCCCCGCCGCGAGGGTGGGCACCACTGCATACCCCACGAACAGCCGCGTCCAGGTAAACCCCGCCGCAAACGAGCGGGCGCGCAGGGCGTGCAATAACATCCACGCCGGGGCGAACCGCAAGCCATAGCCCGCCGCAACGAGGCCCGCCGCCAACGCAATCAGCGCCACAATGCCCAGGCGGGCCATTGCGGGCAACGGGGGCGACGGGAGCGGCGCGGCGGGCGCGCGGCGATACCAGCGGGCATACCAGTAACCCAGCAACCCCAGGCCCACCAGCGTGCTGCCATGTTGCAGCGCCTTGTACACTTGCAGCCTGCCGAAGGACGTTTCTAGGATCACCGTTCGCAGCCAGGGCAACCGCTGGACGCCCCACCCATAGTAGTGGGTAAAGCTATCCCACACCAGGTGGGAAAACGTCCCCAGGGCCAGGGAAACCAGGATCAGTAGAAGCCGCCGGGCAGGGAGCAGGGTAAACTCGCGGGTCACGGGGAGCAAGCGCCGTTGGTGGCTCACAGGCAACAGCGCCAGCAGCGGCTGTTTGAGCAGGAAATGGAACAGGCTCAAGACTACCAGCCCGGCGGGAACGCAGAACAAGAACAGGCCCGGCACGGTGTGGCTGATGGCCGTGGTGCGCTGCAATCGCAGGAAATACTCGAAATCGGGGGCCATGCTGCCCACGACCAGCGCCGAGAGCACCAATCCGCGCCGATTCAGGGGCACCACAGCGGCGGCATGTGAAAAAGTAAACGGCATCTTGAGTCTCCAGCGTGCGCGACGCGACCCGGCTGTGGCGGGAAAGGGACCGCGCTGATGGCCTGGCGCAGCGAACCCCGGCGCTCAGGCCATCAGCGTTTGTATTCAGGCGTTGCCGCTACTTCAGGGGGAAGGCGATCCGCGTCTGCAACTGCTCCGGCGGCGTGTCGACGGGGCTGTTCAGGTAGAACTCGTATGCCACGCCCGTGGGTTCATACCCGCCAGCCTGCACAAACTGGGTCAGCGCGTCATATCCCTTGCCCAATTCCGGATAGGGGCCGGTGAACAGGCAGGTGGCTACCTTGCCGCCCGGTATGGTGCTGGGCTGGATGTCGCCCCTGCCCGGCAGTTCCTTGGCGACAGGAAAGCCTATTTCCACATCCAGATTCTGCATGTCCATGTTATAGTAAGCGGCAAAGGGCGCTCCTGTGGGGGCGGCACCCAACTCTTGCATATAGCTCATGATTGCCGCGAGCGCCTCCCCGAAACGCTCAGGAAGCTGCTCGGCAGTCGTGCGGGTGCGGATGGACAGCGCGTGTTGCGGCTCCACTTGCTCAAGCTTGCACGGATAGTCCATTTGGCGAAACTCCTTCCCGTTGGCTAGAGGCCGATGCTGGCCTCAGGGTATGCCCTCAAACGCGGCTGCCGGGGCAAAGGCCACGCCCACCATGCTGGGGCCAGTGTGCGCGCCCAGCACCAGCGAGATTGTTCCCATTGGCAGCCAATGACAATCAAAGCGTTTGTCCAGCAGGTCGCGCAGTATTTGCGCCCCTTCGGGATTGTGAGAGTGTAGCACCTGCATACGCAGCGCGCTATCGGGCGCATGTTGCCGGGCGATCAGGTCGGCGATCTTTTTGACGGCTCCCTGAAAGGCTCGCGCCTGCCCCATTTGCTCGTACGTGCCGCCTTCTTTTTCCACCCCGATCACCGGCTTGATGCGCAACACCGAGGCGATCAACCCCTTCAGGTGGCTGATGCGCCCGCCGTGAATCAGGTAGGTCAGGTCGTTCAGGGTGTACAGGCTATCGGCGGCTGCTCCCACGCGCGCGATCAGCGCCAGGATGCGCTCCAGGGGCCAGCTTGCTTGCAGCGCCCGCGCTGCGGCGGCTACCTGCCAGCCTGACGCGGCGGACAGGGTTTTGGTGTCTACATGCGTCACACGCGCTTCTGGCACAAGCTGGGCGGCGGCCTGGGCGCTGGACAGGGTTCCGCTCAAGCCCGACGACATGTGGATGGACAGGATATCTGGGTCAGTGGCCGCCAGTCGCTCATAGACCTGGACGAAATCCCCGACCGAAGGCTGGGACGTCGTCGGAAGCTCGTCGGTTGCGGCGAGCAGCTTGTAGAACTCGTCCGGTTGGATGTCCACCCCCTCGCGGTATGAGCGACCTCCCAGCGTCACAGTTAACGGCACTATATGCACATTCCACTCGGCCATTTGCTCAGGGGGGAACCGCAGGTCCACCCCGCTATCGGTAACAATCTGCACGATTCTCCTCTCGCGATGGCGACGATGTCAGCGACGGCAACGCTCGACGTACTTCAATCGATTCCGCGAGTTCTACTCCCTTGTGGGAGTGCAAACGAGACCGATTCTGCGAGAGGAGCTTGGCCGCTGCACAAGTTGACACGTATTATACCACAACTCGTGCTGCTGCGATTATCGTTTCTTCCCAGCGGACGAGTTGGCCGCCCAGTCTGCCAGCCTGTGCCGCAGCCGGGTTATTCCGCCCGCCAGGGCAGCGGTGATCAGCCAGGCCACCAGTTGCAGCCCCCAATGGTCGGCGAAAAAGTTGTTGCTATTGGTGATATAGAAATATCCTTGAGTGAACACGACATGGTGCAACAACGGCAGCAGCAAATGAGCCACGCCCAGCCCGGCCACGAACATCGCCATCGCGGGGGGGATGGCGATCCGTCGCCAGGCGCGCACGCCAGTCACAAAGAGCAGCAGGACCGCCGCGCCTATCAGGCCAACTCCCATCGTGAACAGGGCCGCCGAGTTGCCCCGATCCAGCGCCCACATAAACTGCTCCAGCAGAGATAAGCAGAACAGGATGCCCGCCAGGCCCCAGCCGTCTGCAATCAACCAGAACAGTTGCGAAGGACGCTCTGCGGCCCATTTGCCGGACGGCAGCGCCAGCCCCACGCCGAGCAGCGCGACCAGCGTGACCCGCGCCGCCTGCATCAAGGGCAGCGTGGGCCAGTTGACCGTCATGGTGATCCAGGGGATGCCGATTAGCAGGGGAACGGCGGCGACTGCCCAAACGCGCCACCAGTCTGGCGGGCGATAGCCGCGCTTGACGCGGCCCACCAGCCAGTTGACCAGGGTATACAGCACCAACACCGCGCCGCCCGCCACCAGCCCGCTCATCCAGTAGCGGCTACTGGTGACCGGGCTAAAGGGGGAGGTATCCGGCACGTGCGCCCCCATGTTGTGATAGTATAAAAAGACGATGTGGCGGTCTGCCACGCCGAACCAATAGGCGGTCAAGCCCAGCACCAGCCCGGCTACCGGCAGGCCATGCGCCATTGCGGCATGCCAGGCGCGCCGGTCGCTCGCCGCTGCCGCCCAGATTGTTTTGCTCTGCACCAACCAAATGCCTCGTTTCCGTATCAGTTTGTCGATCGGCGCGGACATCATCCTGGTGTCACGCTAGCGCGTGTTCTGTCCTGGAGATAATATCATCCTGATGAGCGCGCGATAGCCAGTTGAAATAAGTGCTAAAGCCGCCGATGCGCACAAGCAGATGCTCGTATTGCTCAGGGTGTCGCTGGGCGGCGCGCAAGGTTTCGGCGTCCACCACGTTGATCTGCACTTGCTGAATGCCCAGCGCCAGCGCAGAGTCGATCAGCGTGACCATTTTGGCGGGACCATCGGGGCCTGCGAAGGTCTGACCGGCGAAACGCAGGTTGAAGGCGAGCACGCCGTGGGCGTGGGCGTGGGGCAGGCGCGCCACCGATTGCAGCGCTGCGGTGACACCGGCCCGGTCTCGCCCCTGGCTAGCGCCGACCGAATCGGCCAGCGGGTTCCCGCGACGACGGCCATCCGGCGTGGCAGATGTTCTCTTGCCCCACTCTACAGCGCCGGTCCAGCCGACGACGTCGATGCCAAAGTGATTCCCAAAGACCCGCTCTCGCGCCTGGAAGGCGCGGTTGATGTACTCGAACGCGCGCAGTGTCCAGGCGTCGGCAGTGGGATCATCATTGCCGAATTTGGGCACGCGATGGAGGCACTCCTGCCGGAGGGACTCGTACCCCTCCCAATCCTGGTCCAATACCCGCACGAATTCGGCCAGCGTGAACCGCTGCTGCTCGTATACCATCTGTTGCAGAACCAGCAGGCTGTCCCCCAGGTTCGTGATGCCCAGCACGTCGCACAGTCCCTCGGTATAGAGCGGGCCGCCG
>JAAYXX010000170.1 GCA_012515695.1 Chloroflexota bacterium | reverse complement strand
CAGATAGTCCAGCAACACCGCGCCTTCCTGGGCAGCCAGGTCAGAGGATTGCGCCTCGTGGGCGCTGTAGCCCTGGGGGTTCTCAATAGGGCTGTACGTTCCGCCCCCGTAATTACCAGACGGGGGCTGTACACCAGCGCCGCGCAAACGCACGATTCGTGCTTGACGTTCCGTGGTGGTTGTGCTATCTTGAGGATGCAAGTGAGCCTCCTTTCTGGGGGGGTGCTTGGTACGTGGGGCGTGAGTCACCAGCTCACGCCCTCTTTTCTTACCTACGCGTCCTGTACCTCGACGTCTGGGAACGCCTGCTCAAAGTCCACCGCGTGGTTACTCAATGGACCCTCATACAGCTCTATAGCCTCCTCCAGCGAGACCGGCTGTAGGCTGTCCTGCTCGCCCTGCCACATGCTGCGGGTTACGGTAAAGTAGTTGCCCCTGGGCGTCCTGAGTAGAAAGGTATTTCGCCCATGCCGCTCGAAGTTGTTCCCGTCCCAATAGCAGTCATCTGCCAACAGAGCGGCTGTCTCTGTGCTATACCGCTTCCTGCCAACAATCCGCGTCATCTTGCCAAGTTGCATTGCTAGCCTCCTTTCGTGTCGTGCTTATTCCGTCCCATCTTCACATTTGCTATCAGTCGTTGCTGGTCCTCACTAAAGGCCGTCGTGTCTTCCTCGACACATTCCTGACATACCATGACAAGAGTCCCCTTCGTATGGCTGTGATGACGAACCCGAACCCGAACCAATCGGCCGCCCACACCCTATGAGGTCGCCTTACCTCCTTTCATCCAGCAGCTTGTCTACTGGACTATGGGCCTTGTGTGCCCGCTCCAGGTCCTCGCCCACCAGGGCCAGGTAACGCTGGAGCACCGCCAGGTCAGAATGGCCCATCAGCATTCTGAGGCTGTGCAGATCCATCCCATCTCGCAGGCACCAGAGGGCAAACGTGCGCCGGAATCGGTGAGGGCTGCAGGGCATTACACCAGCTCGCCGCCCCAACCTGTGCAACATGGTTTGTAGTCCGTGAACGGAGAGGCCCCTGGAGCACTCGTTACCGTCCAGGTCGTATGTCGCCCACAAGGGCGCGCCGGTGGCCACTGCCCCGCGATAGGCCAACATGCGGAGAATAGCCGCGCGCGCCTTGCTCCCTGCTATCACCTGGCGTTGCTTCTGTCCCTTGCCCATCACCACGATCAGCCCAGAACGCATGTCTACATCGCCCACGCGCAAACCGATCAGTTCCGACGCTCGCAAGCCGGTATCTAGCAAAGTCAGCACAAGGGCATAATCACGGGCACCCTTGGCGCTTTTGCGGTCGCAGGCATCCAGGAGGGCGCGCACGTCCTGGGGCGCAAAGGGTGCAGGCACACGCTTTTGGAGCCTGGGCATGGCGACATGCTGCATAGGGCTTTCGTCGAGGTCGCCCTCTGCTACCAGCCAATTGAACCACGCCCGAATACCGCGCGCGTGGGCGTGTTGGGTCGTGTCCTTGAGGCCGCGCCTTTGGAGGCTTACCAAGTAAGCGCGCACGTCCTGGGGGATAATCTCGGAGATGTTTGCTACCTTGCGGGCCTTGAGAAAGGCGATAAAACTACCCAGTGTGTAGCGATAGTGTTCGAGGGTTTTGGGAGAACACCGGGCCGCTTCCCGATCCAGGAGAAAGGCCGAAAAGCAGGCTTCGAGAGGGGTTGTCAGATGTTGCGGTCGCAGTGTAAGGTTGCCCGGCATAACAAAAAGCCCTCCGGTGTCTCATACCACAATCGACAGTGGTAAAGACTCCAGAGGGCCACTACATGCTGTAGGTGAGCCGTGCGCGACTCGAACGCGCGACAACCTGCTTAAAAGGCAGGGGCTCTACCGACTGAGCTAACGGCTCACTACTCGTACTATTATAACTCAGAGTACCTGATGCGTCAAAAATCCGCGCCTAAAAGCCGCCGGCTTTGATGGCAGCCCCGCCATTAGCCGCTCGCCGCCCCTGAGAACAGCGTTGGCAGCAGGTCCGGCGCGACCTCTGCCACCAGCCCCCGCTCCAGCCCATTGCTGGCGGCAATCCGCCCGTATATCCCGGCGCTCTGGCGGACGGTGCGCTCTTGCGTCTGCGGGTCCAGCCCGATCAGCCCGAAACGCGCCGACCAGCCCGCCGCCCATTCGAAATTGTCCACCAGCGACCAGAAGAACGCGCCTTTGACCGGCACGCCCTCTTGAATGGCCCGGTGGATGGCGGCCACATGCTCGACGATAAAGCGGGGGCGCTGGCTATCCGTGTTATCGGGGATGCCAAACTCGGTGACATATAGCGGCACCTCGTAGGCTGCCAGCCGCTTGAGTGCGCGATACAATCCTTCCGGGTAAATCTCGCCCCAGCCCTCCATGCTAAAAGGTGAGGCGGGGTTGGCGAAGCGATGGACGTACATCTCGTCTTTGCGGCGGGGGTCAAAAGCCACCATTTCCCGCGAGTAGTAGTTCAGCCCCAGGAAATCCACCAGATGTTCCGCCCGGTTGCGACGGAGAGCGCGGCCAAAGGGCGGGGGGACCACGCCGTCATCAAACGCCCGCAGCGCCGCCTCGTTGAACAGGTAATCCACCAGCCCCGCCGCCCGACGGTCTGCCCAGCGCGCCGGGTCCGCCGGGTCGAACAGGCGCACGTGCTTGGCATAGCCCACTTGCGCCTGCGACTGGATGCGGTGGATCAGGTGGTAGGCGTCGGCGTGGGCGCGCACCATATGCCGCAACATCGGCCCACTTGCGCGCAGCCCGCCCCGGCCTGGGGGCCAGACGCCGAACACGCACCCCATCGCGATATACACCATCGGCTCGTTGATCGTGCACCACAGGTGGCACAAATCGCCCAAGGCGTCCACCGCCCGCCGGGTGAACTCGACAAAGAGGGGCACAATCTGTTCGTTTGCCCATCCCCCGGCCTCGCGCACCCACAGCGGCAGGGTGAAATGGTGCAGGGTAATCATCGGCTCCAGGCCGCGCTCTCGCATAAAGCCGAGGATTTGGCGGTATCGCTCGACGGCGCGCTCGTCCCATGCGTCTCTGGCGGGCTGCAAGCGGCTCCACTCTAGCGACAGCCGGTGTCCGTTTTGCCCCAACTCGGCGGCGATGGCCAGGTCTTGCTCGGCCATCTGCCACCAGTTAGCAGCCAGCCCGCTCGTGCTGGCGTCCTCAATATGCCCCGGCGCTTGCTCCCAGGCCCACCAATCGTTGAGGTGATTGTCTCCCTCTACCTGGTGGGAAGAAGTGGCTGTCCCCCAGATAAACCCCTCTGGGAAGGACAGCTTGCCCGGGTTGCCTTCCGCGTCGTCGCTCACGGTTGTCACCAGCCTTTACGGGTACATCCGGCCCAGCGTGCGCGGGAATGCGATGGTCTGACGGATGTGCGCCAGGCCGCAAATCCACGATACCGTGCGCTCCAGGCCCAGGCCAAAGCCCGAGTGCGGCACCGAGCCATAGCGGCGCAAGTCCAGATACCACTCGAACGCCTCGCGGGGGAGCTTGTGCTCCTCGATGCGCCGCTCTAGCAGTTCCAGGCTGGCCGTGCGCTGGCCGCCCCCAATGATCTCGCCATAGCCCTCCGGGGCCAGCAGGTCCACAGACAGGGACAGGCGCGGGTCTTGTGGGTCGACTTCCATGTAGAAAGCCTTGCACTGCGCCGGGTAACGATGGACGAACACCGGCTTGTCAAAGGCCGAAGCCACAGCGGTCTCGTGGGGCGCGCCGAGGTCCTCGCCCCATTCCAGTTGCTCTCCGGCCTCGTGGATAACCTTGAGCGCTTCATCGTAGGTGATGCGCGGGAAGGGCGGGGTGATCTTTTCCAGGAGACTCGTATCGCGCTCTAGAATCTTGAGCTCTTCGGCGCGCTCTTCTAACGCGCGCTGCACGATGTACGAGACAAACTGCTCCTCCACCTGCATACATTCGTCCAGGTCGGCGTAGGCCATTTCCGGCTCCACCATCCAGAACTCGATCAGGTGCCGCCGGGTCTTGCTTTTTTCCGCCCGGAAGGTTGGGCCAAAGCAATAGGTACGCCCAAACGCGCCAATGGTTGCCTCGTTATAGAGCTGGCCGCTCTGGGTGAGATACGCTTTCTCGCCAAAGTATTCGGTCTCGAACAGGTTGGTGGTTCCCTCACAGGCCGAAGGCGTCAGGATGGGTGTATCCACCAGCAAAAAGCCATGGGAATCCAGCCAGTCGCGGATGGAGCGCTCGACGGTGGCCCGCACCCGCAGGATGGCCCACTGCTGGGTAGAGCGCAGCCACAGGTGGCGGTGGTCCATCAGGAAATCAATGCCGTGTTCCTTTGGGGTGATGGGGTAATCCTCGGTAAGCTGCACGATCTGAAAATCGGTCAGCCCCATCTCGTACCCGCCGGGTGCGCGGTCGTCTTTGCGAATCATGCCCGTGGCAATCACCGACGACTCTTGCGTCACAGTTTGCGCCGCTTCAAACACCTCCGGGGGCAGCTCTTTTTTGAACGCCACCGCCTGGATGATGCCCGTCCCGTCGCGCAGTTGCAGGAATTGCAGCCGCCCCTTGTCT
>JAAYXX010000169.1 GCA_012515695.1 Chloroflexota bacterium | reverse complement strand
GCAGCGATTTCGTCGGCTCGTGGACGCGCCAGGATGACCTGGTGGTGGAGGGCATCCAGTTCGAGGACGGCTATGCGCTCGTCCCGAACAAGCCGGGCCTGGGCTGCGAACTGGATATGGACGCGGTGGAGCGATATCGGGTGCGGTAGATTGCCCCTTGGCGGCAAGTGCGCCATGAGTAGTAGGTGCGCTTGCCGCCCCCTGATCTCAAGGGGAGGCTGAGTGATGAACTGGTGGAACCAGCTCGAAAAGCGACGAGGAAGCCGCCCTCGCTGTGTGCTACTTGTGGACGGCTCGCGGGAAGAGGTGGCTGCTCGCCTGACAAACCTTGTCGCCTTGCCCGACGTCACCGTTTCTCCTGATGACAAATGGATGCCCTACGGCAAGCCTGTGCGAAACCCAGATAGCACATGGGACAAGACGCCCGCAAAAGAAGCAATCCTCTGCGAGTCGGATCTGTTGTGCGCCCCAATCTCACAGGAATTACTCGATTGGTGGCTGGTGGTCGAAAGGTTTGCCAATACGCCAAACTGGGATATTGCCAGCACGTGCAAGGTCAACGGCCAGCCGGGGTTATTGCTGGTTGAGGCCAAAGCCCATCAAAAAGAACCCGGCGAACAAGGCAAAGCGCTGCCGATAACCCCGAATGGTTGGAAGAACCACAAAAGGATTGGCAGAGCAATCGCCGAGGCGGCGGCGGCGTTACAGCGCGCGACGGGCAAGCCCTGGGCAATTTCACGGGACTCGCACTATCAGCTATCGAATCGCTTTGCATGGTCCTGGAAGATTGTCTCTCTGGGTATCCCCGTTGTCCTCGTATATCTCGGTTTCCTCAATGCCGGGGAAATGCAAGATCAAGGGACGTTGTTTCACACCCCCCAGGAGTGGGAAGAGTATGTCAAGGCATGGAGCAGCCCCCTGGTTCCCAGCGAGATTTGGGGACAAGTGTGGACGGTTAACAACCAGCCATTGATACCGCTCATTCGCTCGTGCGAGGTTCCCTTCCCTCCCGCTTGCCCCCCTTTCCTGCCTGCGATACAATGACCTCACCTGCTGTTCATCGCTGTTTCTTGCAGCGACCTGCCACGCCGCTACCAACCCAAATCGCACTCTTGCAGAAAGGACCTCCCCTATGGCTACCTGTGCAGGTTGTGGTGTCCCCATCGCCGAAGAGCGGGCCGTGTTCGTCGCCGGAAAACGCGCCTCCGACGCCCCCCTGGCGCTTTGCCCCGTCTGCGCGGAGAAAATCGAGCAGGCGCTTCAGGTGGAAACGGAGCACCCCAATATCGCCCTGGCCGTGATCTTTGCCCTCGCCACCGCCCTGTTGACCGCGTTCGTGTGGTATCAGATCGTCGTGCTTACCGAAATGCAACTGGGGATCGTCGCCATCGGCGTGGGCTGGGCGATTGCGCGCGCCGTCATCTATGCCTCTGGCAACAAGCGCGGCCCCGCGTTGCAATGGATCAGCGCCACCGCCACCCTGTTCGCCATGCTGGTAGCCCAATACCTCATCGTGCGGCATTACCTGGGTCAAGTCTTGATCGAAGAGGGATTCACCAGCCAACTGCCCCTGTTCCTGCCCATCGGCATGATCTTTGAGATGGTCAAAAT
>JAAYXX010000022.1 GCA_012515695.1 Chloroflexota bacterium | reverse complement strand
CTTACTAGAGACAACCCGGCTACTGCTCTCGCGTTGCGCGTAACTCGGTAGAAAGCGTGGCGACGGGTACAGGCTGCTGCGCCTTAACTGTGCATTATAGGCCAAGCCCGCAGGCAGGCGAAACCGCACCCAGCATCGGTACTGTAGGCGGTTTATGGAGATTTGCTATTTACTTCGGTAACCTGCCGTGCCATCTCGTAGGCAGTTGAAACTGCACCAACCAGTGCAATCGCCATACATGGCGCGCCGCCCTCCGGCGGCTACAGATCAGCCCACGGAGGTGGGCGCGCCAACTTGTTGGCGACGCAAAGGTTGCTGCGGTTTCAACCGCCCATCCTAATGGCTGTTACCGAACTATTTTGTTAACCTTCATCAACCGCCAGGTCACCGCCCTTTCAGCCGCCTTGGAGCGCGGCTATGAATATCGCTGAAAGCGCACCAGGCCCACGGTGGTAAAGACAACGGCGAACAGCAGCAACATCCCTACCTCTGGCAGCACCCCCATCACATCCGCGCCGCGAGCCAGCAGGTCGGTATAGGCTCGCATGGCCCAGGTAGACGGCAACACCTGCACCACCTGCCGATACACCGGCGGCGTGATCTCGATAGGATACCACGCGCCGCCCAGCGCCGCCAGTGCCATCGACACGCCGATCACAACGCTCTGCGCCTGCCCCCGCGTTCGCACGATGGTCGCCAGCAGAATGCCCAGCCCAACCGTCGCCAGGGCAAAAGCCAGCGAGACCACGGCCACAGCCAGCGGGTTGCTGCCCCATTCTACACCAAACAACAACGCGCCGCCCACCAACAGAATACCCATCTGGGCCAGGCCCAGCAACAGGCGGGCCACCAGCTTGCCGCTCAGGATGCTGGTGCGAGCCGTCGGCATGACAAACATCCGCCGCAGCGTCCCCAGCAGCCGCTCGTCCACCAGCACTTGCGCAGCCCCTAGCAGGGTAATCTGCACCCACGTCACCAACTGTCCCGCCGAAGCCTGCTCTGTGTTGGTCGCCATAGTCAGGGATGTCGGTTCCTCGATCTCGACCCCTTCGCCCCAATTAACCTTTGTCACCACCGGCGGGCGCTGGGCCGCCTGCATCACATCGTCGAGCAGCCCATCCACAAAGGCTTGCTCATCCTCCGGCGCCACCGCGTCGATGGCCCGCGCCTGCTGCAACCCCACGCGCATCACCCGGGCAGCAATGTTCAGGCGCTCTCTGGCGGGCCGCATCGCCTCGCGCACCACGTCCACTTCACTGACCGCGCCCGGCACCTGCAACGTCAGGGTGATAGGGCTGCCCGCCAGCAAATCGGCACTCATCGTTCCGGGAACAACCAGGCCAAGCTGCTCTCTTGACAGCGCATCCACCGGCTCGGCGGCCACATTCGTGGTTTTCAGGGTATCCACCAACACCTGCACCAACGGGCCGCTATCCTCAGCTTGCATCGGCAGGTTGATCTCGACCTCTTTCGGCGGCTCTTGCGTGTTGCCGCCACTCATGCCGCTCAACCCGGCGCTCACCGCTGCGGTGAACACCAGAGGCAGCACCAGGAAAAACACCACGCTCATCGGCGTCGTGAACTCGCGCAGAAACTCGACGCGCACACAAGCCAGTAATCTCCGCATGACCCTGCCTCCTACTCGAATTGCCGCCGGAACCCGATCAGGGCTGCGACATAGTATGCCAACGTGAGCAGCAGCAATCCGCCCAACAGAGGCAGCACGTCCGCCAAAACATCACCAGCCTGCAAATCGGTGAATAGCTCGATCCCCCAGGCGTTTGGGGTCAGCATGCTGATCCGCTGCACCCAGGCGGGCAGGTTCATGCGCGGGAAAAAGCTGCCCGACAGCGCCGCCGCCACCAGCGTTACCGCCGTGCCGATGGCCCCGGCCTGCTGTGGGGTTTTCGCCCACGCGGCAATCAGCGCGCCTACCCCCGTGGCAGCCAGCACCAGGGCCAGGATGGTCACAGCCACCCCCAACGGCTCCCCCCAATACGCCCCGATCAACAGGCTGCTGGCTCCCCACAGGATCATCACCTGCAAAATGCCCGTCAGCGCGACGCCCGCCATTTTGCCCACCAGAATGGTAATCGCCGGAGTGGGGCTGACCAGCAATCGCGGCAGCGTGCCCCCCTCTCGCTCGGCCAGCAGCGTGCGCCCGCCAGCCGTAGCGGAGAACATCAGGAACAGGATCGCCATGCTGGCCGCCGAGTAATCCAGCCAGTTAAAGGGCCGCCGCGTCGAGGTGACTTCCAGCCGCACCAGATTCTCGCTTTCGGCCCCCTGGACCAACTGCTCGCCAACGCTTTGCCCCGCCTGAGCAAGCTGATCCTGATTAGCAGCGCCCAACCCGCCCACCAGGATCAGGCGGCCCATCGTCGCGTTGTACCCCTGCACGACCAGGTGCATTCGCTCCAACACCTGGCCCACCACCGCCTTGACGACAGCCGTGCTGATGCGCCACTGCGGCGAGGCGTACACCTCGACGACAGCGGGCGGCTCGTCTGTATCGGCGGCCTGCGAGAGCGCCGCCCCGCTGCTATCCACGCGCAGCTCCATGCTTCCCACCGGCATCAGGCGCGCGCTGAAATCGGGCGGGATGACCACCAGCGCGGCCACCTGGTCGGCCTCCACCCGCGCGCGGGCCGCTGCCTCGTCGGTGACAACTTCCGGCTCTAGCAGGTCGCCCAGTTGATCCGACAGCAGCGCATCCACCAACGTACCAGACATCTGGCCGGTGTCCTGGTTCAGCACCAACACCGGAATATCCGCAATGGGCGAACTGCCCCCGCCGCCAAAAGCCGCCGCAATCGCCAGCGTGAGGGCCAGCGGCGTCGCCAACATCGTCAGGATGGCACCCACATCGCGAAACGCGAGACGCGCTTCTTTTAAGGCCAAGACCCACAGTTTACGCAAGGTATTTCTCCTTCGAGTCGTGCAAGCGGTGATGCCCGGTTCCTGGTTAGCGGTCTAGTCCCGCAGCGCCCTGCCCGTCAGGTGCAAGAACACCGTTTCCAGGTTCGGCTCGCGAATTTCTACGGTGCGAATCGTCAACCCCAGGTCTGTCGCCCGACGCAGCGCAACGGGCAATACTTCCTCGGCAGACTCGACATTCAACACAACCTCGCCGTTGGTGGAACTGGCCTTGCTGACGCCCCCAGCCTCGCCCATTGCCGCCGCCAGCGCCTCCCCCGTTTCCTCTCCCTGTAGTCGCAGGATCAACGTTTCGTGCTCGCCCACCATCTGCACCAACTCCGCCAGCGTGCCCAGCGCGATCAGCTTGCCGTGGTCCATGATGCCAATGCGATGGCTCAATTCCTGGGCTTCTTCCATATAGTGAGTGGTATAGAGCACCGTCGTCCCTTTGGCGTTCATCTCTTTTACCCAATCGAGAATGTAGCGCCGACTCTGGGGATCAATGGCTACGGTGGGTTCGTCGAGGATCACCAGCGGGGGGTTCCCCAGCAAGCCGATAGCCAGGTTCAGGCGGCGCTTCATCCCCCCGGAAAACGTGCTGACCCGGTCCTTCGCCCGCTCTGTCAGATCGGTAAGGGCCAGCTTCTCGTCAATCTCGCGCTTGAGTTGCTCGCCGCTCAGGCCGCGCATCTCGCCCCAAAAGCGCAAATTCTCCCGCGCCGACAGATCACTGTAGAGCGCCAAATCTTGCGGCACTATGCCGATCAGGCGGCGCACAGCCATCGGCTCGCGTTGCACCGAATGCCCGCTGACAAACGCCTCCCCGCTGGTCGCCGGTAGCAGCGTGCTGAGAATCGAGATAGTCGTTGTCTTGCCTGCGCCGTTAGGCCCCAGCAAGCTGAATATCTCTCCCTCGCGAATGTCGAAAGACAGGTCGTCTACGGCTTTTGGGCCGTCGGGCGCGTACTGTTTACCGAGACCCCGAACTTGGACAAAAGACATGTTTCCTCCGATGATGTAAAGACGAGATCGCACAGCGGAACGCCCAAATGGCCTGGACCCGGCGACATCGGTTGCCGCCCTGCAAGCGCGCAACCCGACCAGCACTTCCCTCGATGCCCACGTGTTCGGTGGGCTATTACGCCGAACGCACGACAACCTGCGCGTATACGTCCAGGCGCGGGACCACTATCCGCACCCGATTCCACATTTCCTCACACGCCAGCCGCCGCGAGGCCGCTCCGGGCACGCACAAGTCTGCCAACGCGGGGCCATCCCATGCCAGGCTGACGGTTATGGGGCCGACAGGGACGGGCTTGTCCAGGGGAGCCGGCCCAGAGCCATTCACCAGATGCACCACCACGCCATACTGCCAATGGGTCAGCGTGACCTCTACCGAACTGGGCGCGTCCGTCAGCAGGTGCGGCGGGATAATCGAGCCGTGCGTAATCATCGCCTCCAGCAGGCTGCCATAATCGGCGTGGCCCACGTTCAAGATCAACTCGCCGATGCCGGTGGCCGCGCAGACCGCCATTCCCTCCCCCACAGACGTCGTCCAGACCAGCGGGTCATCGTCAGGGCGCAGCCGCCCCAAATCCTCCGGCGTTGCCTGCTCGCCATCGGTGGCGGCGTATAGCCACACCATCGCACTCCCGGCGACTTCCACCCGGCGATAGCTCTGCCCAATGGCCAGCGGGCCGGTGTTTTGCAACAGGCCGGGGATCAACTGCGAGGTAGACGGCACGGCGTATTGGCTCCAACGAACCTCTTGCCGCCACTGGCCCCCCAGGCATTCAGCCAGCGCCGACGGCAGCGGCGGAAAGCTGTTCCCCTCACACAGGGCGGGGGTATCGCTCAATACCAGCCGCCCCCCCTGCCGCGCAAAAGCCGCCAACGCCTCCGCCTGCTCGCCATCCAGCCAGGACGCGCCGGGCAATACCACCGTATCGTAAGGCTCTAGCGCCTTGGCCCCCAGATTGCCGTCGCTCACCAGCTCGAACAGGAGATGCCTGGCCCGTAACCCCTCATACAGACCCACAAACTCTTGCCGGAGCCGCCACCCGGCTTCGTCTTGCAGCGCATAGCGCCCCAGCGCGTCCGCGGGCCAGACCAGCGCCACAGGCGCAATCGGAACCATGCCGTCCAGCACCTTTTCCTGCTGCCGCATCAGGCTAAATACCCCGGCCACGGCGGGCATGGTGCGCGGGTCTGCCTGGTTCACCGGCAGGCCGCAGGTTTCAAGCTGGACGCCTGCCCCGTGGGCAAGGGCCTGGTAGCAGGAAAAGGCCAACTCGGCGGGCGGCACGAGCGCCCTGGGCATTTTGCTATCGCGCATCTGCGCCGCGACGTGGATCAGAGGTGGGCGCTTGCGTCGCAAGGCGCGCGCCTGTTCGGCAGCCAGCCCCGTCCACCAGCGCCATTGCCGCGCCGAGCCAATACCCGCGCTTGCCAGCGAAAGCTGGCTGGATGAACGCGACAGGGCAGGCAAGTGCTGCCCGGCAGCCTCCGCCCATTCCGGGTTGGCGGGACCGACCAGCTCCGCTGTGAAAAACACGTCCTCTTTGATCCCTTGCAGGTAGCGGTAATAGCCCTCCACCTGTTGCGCCACCGCCCGGAAACGCCACTGAACGAATCGCTGCCAGATGGCGGGGTCGCTCTCCTGCTCCCCTGTGGGGATCGGTTCGCCAAAGGCAGCCGCGCAAGTCGCACAGGAGCAATACCCGTCAAACCCCGCCGCGTGCAGCTCGAACCCGTCGAGATCGTAACGCTCCAGCATCTCGCGCAGCACTGCATAGGCGAACTCTTGATTGCGATAGCCCCCCAGCGGGCAGGTCACGTAATATTCCCCGGCACGCGCCACGCGCCCATCGGGTTGACGCTGGAACCAGTCGGGGCGCGCCTCCCAGACGGGCTGCCGGGCCTTGCTGAAATCCACCCGCGCAATGACCCGCAAGCCATAGGCGTGGGCCTGGCGCGTGATCTCGCCCAGCAAATCGCGCCCGCCGAGGTGCGGGCTGACATAGTGGTGGGGAATATCCGAGGGATACAGGGCGAACAACCCGCCGCCGTTGACAACGATCAACTCGGCCTGGGTCAGCACACAGTCAGATACGAGGCGTTTTGCATCCAGGTCAACGTATTCCCACTCGGCAATGATGGGATGATAAGCACGCAAAAAATGCCTGCGCCACCATGGTTTGCTCATGCTATCCCCTCAAGTTATCCACGATAGATGCAACTTGCCCACAATGCTCCCATGATACTACAGACCAATATAGACCTTGGGTAGCAGTCTGTCAATTATTCAAACTGGTTGCAGGATGTGTTGGTCGGATACGGTGGCCTACTTGACGGACGGGGCGAACCGCCGTAGAATGCCTGCACAAAGGTATATTGAGCACCAGGCCCCATCGGGAAACTCGCCAAGGCGAAACTGCCTACCACCTCCAAACTTTCAGCCCACCTCTGTGGCTTGGTTTTGCGCTAGAACGGCCAAACCCCACTCTGCTTTCCTTCCGCTTTTCCAGACCGCATTTTTATGCCAAACGCTCGAATCTATGCCGCGTTTTCTACGGCGTACTTTGTACGCCGTACAGTGTACGCCGTGCCATGCACGCCGTGCCCTGCACGCCGTGTCTTGATGGTGAATAGTTGCCGTTACCCGGACGAACACCATTGAGGGGACGGTGTATTTGCGTCAGGCGTTATGTCTAGAGACTGGGAGTTGTCATGGACAGGCAAATGAACAGAGGTGCCCCCGCCGAAGGGTTCGAGGACGAGGCGCTGCGCGATGTGCTGTCCATCGAACGCCAGGTGGAGGGCATTGTCAACGACGCGGAACAAGAGGCGCAACGGGTCATCCGTGCGGCCCAGGAGCGCGCTCGCCAGATCAAGCAACAGGCGGAAGCAGAGGCCCAGGAGCAAGCTTCCGCGTCCTTGAGCGAGACGATGGCCCGCATCGAGCAAGAGGCGGCGGAAATCCGGCGACGCGCCGAAGACGAGGCGGCCCAGTGGGTTCAGAATGCCGAGACGCATTTCGATCAGGCAGTCGCCTATGTGCTGGGCATCGTGACCATGAGCGAGGCGGGCGATGGCAAACGGCCTTGATGCCGTGCGCTACACGGCCTCCACCGCCCGCGTCAAGGGCCTGTATGCCCGCCTGCTCGACGGCACCACCTGGCGAGACCTGATCATCGCGGAGGGATTTCATCGCACCATATCCCTGCTAAAGGAAACGACCTACGGGGATGTCGTCAGCAACCTGGAGCAGAGCGGCCAACTGACCCTGGAAATGCTGGAGCGGCATCTATCTGGAAAGGCAGCCGCCAATCTGCGCCGGACGATGACGTTCACCTCCGGGGGTGTGCGTCACCTGCTCGTCGTGTGGTGGCAACATTTTGAGCTGGAAAACCTAAAGGGCGTGTTTCGCGGCGTCCATCAAGAGCTGGAACCCGACACCATACGCAACCTGCTGATTCCCCTGGGAGGGTATTCCACCCTGAATTGGGAGGGGTTGCTGCACGAGCGCTCTGTGCGGAGCCTGGTTGGTCGGCTGGAAGGCACCCATTACATCAACCCCCTGCGAAACGCCCTATCCGCCTACGAACGAGAGCGTACGCTGTTCCCGCTAGAGATCGCCCTGGATATTCGCTACTACCGCGACCTGGCAGCAGCCATCCTCGACCTGAACGGCCAGGACCGCGAGGATGTCCGGCGCGTCCTGGGCATTCATCTGGATATACTCAATATACTCTGGGCCTATCGCTATCGGGTGTATCACGCGCTGTCGGCTGAGGAAATCGTGAACTATACCCTGTGGCGCACCTTTCGCACCAATGCCGACCTGATCCGGCGGATTGCCCTGGGTGCGCCTCCGGCTGACATCCTGGTGGAGGTCTGGGGGCAAAACGCCTTTCATCCTTCCGAACTGGCCGCGCTGGATAGCTCGCCGCAGATGATACCCCGGCTGGAGCTAACCTTGCAGCGCCTCTGGCGCCGAGTGGCCCAGCGCGAGATGGGCGGCTACCCTTTCAAGCTGGGCACGTTGCTCGGCTATGTGATTTTGCAAGAGCTGGAAACGCAAGACCTGATCACCCTGCTAGAGGGTAAAGTGATGGGTTGGAGTGTCGAGCGTGTCCAGGAATATCTGTTTCGTTACGAGGAGTAACCATCATGTTTGCCCCTGCCGAGATGTCCGAGGTGGACATCTTTGTGTTTGAAAACGATATCGAAGACGTGGCGCAGATCATCGCTCGGCTGGGCGTCCTGCATCTGCTGGATGTCAACACCCTGGGGAAATGGGCGCAAGATGTCAGCACCGAATGGGTCGGGCGGGTAAGCACCTACACCACCCAGGAGCGCCGCGTGCTCGAACTGCTGAACGAGCTTGGGATCGAGCAGACTCCCCGCGCTTGCGAAGGGCGGCTCGATCCCGCCGAAGATCTGGTTGGCATCGAGGAGGAATTGCGCCAGGTCGAGGAACAGACCCATAGCATGATAGAGCGGCAAGAGGCCCTCCAACAGCAGTTGGAGCGCTGGGTGCTGCTGGAGCAGTCTTTGGACACACTGGCCCCGCTATCCATCAGCATTTCGGATTTGCGCCAGTTTCAATACTTGCATCTGGTAGCAGGTACTCTTCCCGCCGAGAACCTGGCCCGCCTGGAAGCCAGCCTTTTCCGCATTCCCTACAGGATCATCCCCGTGCAAAACTACAGGGGGCGGGTGCTGGTTTTCGCCTTCTCTGCCCAGGAACACGCGGCCATTCTGGACCGCGCCCTGGAGAGCGCGTTCCTCGACCCGATGACGCTGCCGGAAGAGTTCGAGGGGACGGCGCAAGAAGTGCTGGAGCAGATACAGGAAAAGCGCCGACAGGCCGAGGAGGAGCTGACCAGACTGCGCGAGGAGAAACAGATTCTGGCCGAAGACCTCGCCCCGCAACTGCTGTCCTTGTGGACGCGCATCCGTCGCGACCGCGCCATTTCCGACGCGATGGCCCACTTTGGGCATCGTGGGCGCGTTTACCTGATCGCCGGGTGGGCGCCTCGCGACCGCGTGCAAGAGCTTCGTCAGGCCGTGGAAAAGGCCACCGATGGGCGGGTAACGTTTGAAGAGAACTCGCCCTATGCGCCCGGCGAGCGCGTCCAGGTTCCCACGTTGATGCGCCATTCCAGGCTGTTGCGCCCCGTCGAGAGCCTGGTATCCACCTATGGCACGCCAGGATACAACGAACTGGACCCCACCCCCCTGGTCGCTCTTACCTTTATCATTATGTTCGGAATAATGTTTGGCGACCTGGGGCATGGCATCGTGCTCATGCTGGCCGGGGCCGTGTTGGCCCTGCGCCTGATTCCCCAGGCGGCGAACCTGGCCGATTTCGGGATCATCCTGTTCTTTGCCGGGCTGTCGTCCAGCATATTCGGCATCTTGTACGGCAGCCTGTTCGGGATGGAGGGCATCATCCCCCAACTCTGGCTCAACCCTTTGGATGATATCCTGACGTTATTGATAGCCTCGGTGATCTTTGGGGTGATCCTGCTCAATATCGGGTTTGCATTCCGGCTGGCTACTGCTGCGCGACAGGGCGCATACAAAGAGGCCATCTTTGACAGAAACGGCGTCGTCGGGCTGCTGCTCTACTGGAGCCTGATCGGCATGGTGGTCTCGGTCGCCACGGGCAATGGCCTGCCCCTCTGGCTGGTCGGCATCACGCTGCTGCTCATGCTCGCCCTGTTCCTCGCCGAACCATTGACCCGTTTGATCGAGAGCAAACGCCCGCTCGTCGAGGGGAGCCTGCCCGAACTGGCAGTCCAGTATTTCTTTGAGCTATTCGAGGCCATCATCAGCTACCTCAGCAATACCCTGTCGTATGTGCGGCTGGGCGCGTTCGCCGTAGCCCACGTCGGGTTGTCCCTGGTGGTCTTTTTGCTGGCCGATCTGGTCGGCCAGGGGAATCCAATCCTGCGCTTTCTCGTCATCGCGGGCGGCAACCTGTTCATCATCGGGTTCGAGGGGCTGATCGTCGCCATCCAGACGTTGCGCCTGGAATACTATGAACTGTTCGGCAAGTTCTACAGAGGTGAAGGCATCCCATTCCAGCCGCTCACATTACCGGCTATGGAATGCGATATACCAGAAAGTTGAAAGGAGTAACGTTCAGTGTATACAGCAATCATTGTCATCCTCGCCACGCTGGTCGGCCTGGGCCTCCTGGCTACCATAGCGGCGCACCGCTCGCGGCGCCCCCGCCTGGCCCTGCGCTCGTTGGTAGGCGGTTTATTGGGCGTCAACGGCCTCATTGTGCTGGCATCTATCGGCCTCATGCTGCTCTCTCTGGCGGCCCCTGCGCCTGTGCTGGCCCAGGAGGGGCCGGCCGCCGCTGACCGCGGCGGGGTGGCCCTGGGCGCGGCGTTATCCACGGGCCTCGCGGCCATCGGCGCGGGCATCGCCGTGGGCATCGCCGGAGCAGCGGCCATCGGCGGCATCACCGAAAAGCCCGAAATCTTGGGCCGCACGCTGATTTTTGTGGGGCTGGCCGAAGGCATCGCCATCTATGGCCTGATTATCTCTTTTCTGATTCTGCAACAATAGGGCCAATACCATCATGCGAACGTTTGTCATCGGAAACGAGAACGCCGTGCTGGGATTCTCCCTGGTCGGCGTGGACGGCAGGGTAATCCACAATGCCGCCGAGGTCAATCAGGCCCTGGATAACTGCCTGGAAGACAAGACGGTTGGCCTGATCCTGGTGACAGCGGACGCCGCCGATCTGGCAAGAGAGCGCATAGACGAGCTAAAGGTTACGAGCCTGACGCCGTTGGTCGTCGAAGTCCCTGGTGAAAAGGCAGGCTGGACCTACCCCTCCCTCAAAGAATTCGTCCAGGGGGCCGTGGGCATCCGGCTAGGAGGGTATTGATGGCTACGATCATTGGCAGTGGGTTGGAAAGCTACTTGCGCCATCAGGCCCGCGAGCGCGCCATCAACCGCATCGTCGAGGCGCAAGAGGAAGCCGAACGCATCGTGCGCGAGGCTGAAGAGCAGGCCATCCAGGCACGCGAGCAGGCTTTTGCGCAAACCGAGCGAAAACTAGAGGCCGCCCGGCGTGGCATGCTGGCCCGCGCGCGCCTGGAAGCCCAGCAAATCGTCATCCAGCGCCGCGAAGAGTTCTTGAACCGCGTTTGGGACGAGGTGCAGGCGCGACTCCGCAGCCAGGACCGCAAGCACCGCCTCGACTCCCTGCTCAACCTGATTGACGACGCAGCCAGCAACCTGGACGACGGCGAGTTGGAGCTTCAGATCAACGCCGATGATCGCCCCTTGCTCGAAGAGGTTTTGCCAGACCTGCGCGCAACCCTTGGCGAACGCTACGGCGTGACGGACGTGCGGCTCGCGCCCAAGCCCGCGCCCGTTTGGGGCGGGGTGATCGTGCGACAGGTGGGCAGCAATCAACTGGTAGATAACACGTACGGGGAAAGGTTCGCCCTGGCAAAACGCACATTCCGCAATCAAGTCTATCACATCCTGACCACAGGAGAAGAGCCGCCCTTCTGAGCGCGCCCTAGACACGTAGGAGTGAATGTGGACCAAGTTGGCTATTTGACCTGGCTGAACGGACCAGTGGCCCGCGCCAGGATAACAGGAAATGTCCAGATGCTAGAGCAGGTGGAGGTCAGCGACTATCACCTGATCGGCGAAGTGATCTCGATAGAGCGTGACACCGCCACCATCCAGGTCTATGAGGAAACCGCTGGCGTCAAGCCCGGCGACCCGGTCTATGGGGTGGGCATGCCCTTGAGCGTCGAGCTTGCGCCCGGCCTGATCGGCCAAATCTATGACGGCATCCAGCGCCCGCTAGAGGTGCTGGCCGAACGTTCGGGCGATTTCATCGCGCGCGGCATCAGCGTTACGTCCCTCCCCCGCGACCCGACCTGGCACCTGGAGCCGCAGATGCAAGCAGGGGAGACGGTGCACTCTGGGCAGGTGTTGGGCATCGTCTCAGAAACACCCCTGGTCGAACACCGGATACTGATCCCCTATGGCATGAGCGGCACGCTCACCTGGATCGCGCCAGAGGGAGACTATAACGTCATGGAGATCATCGCTCACGTAGACACCCCCCTGGGCAAAGAAGAGCTGACCATGCTGCAACGCTGGCCGGTACGCACGCCGCGCCCTGTCCACCATCGCATGGACCCCACCGAGCCGCTCATTACCGGCCAGCGGGTAATTGATATGCTGTTCCCCATTGCCAAGGGGGGCACGGCAGCCGTCCCCGGCGGGTTTGGCGCGGGCAAAACAGTCTTGCAGCAGGCATTCGCCAAGTGGTCCGACGCCGATATCGTCATCTATGTGGGTTGCGGCGAGCGGGGCAACGAAATGACCGACGTCCTCACCGAGTTCCCCAAGCTGATAGACCCCAAGACTGGGCGCTCGCTGATCGAGCGCACCATTCTAATCGCCAACACCTCCAACATGCCCGTCGCCGCCCGCGAGGCCAGCATCTACACAGGCATTACCCTGGCCGAGTACTACCGCGACATGGGCTACCATGTCGCCCTCATGGCCGACTCGACCTCTCGATGGGCGGAAGCCTTGCGCGAGATTTCGGGCCGCCTGGAAGAGATGCCCGCCGAAGAGGGCTTTCCCGCCTATCTCCCCTCGCGGCTGGCTTCGTTCTACGAGCGAGCGGGACGGGTAGTCGGCATGGGCAACCGGGAGGGGTCCATCACCATCGTGGGCGCTGTATCGCCCCCCGGCGGCGACTTTTCCGAGCCAGTCACCCAGCATACCCAGCGGTTCATCCGCGCCTTCTGGGCGCTGGACAAGTCGCTGGCGGCGGCGCGCCACTTCCCAGCCGTCAACTGGCTGAACAGCTATAGCGGCTATGCCGATGAAGTAGCCAGTTGGTGGATAGAACACGTGTCCGCCGAATGGATCAACTATCGCACCGATGTTATGGCGATTCTCCAACAGGAATCCGAACTCCAGGAGATCGTGCGACTGGTGGGGCCAGAGGCGCTGCCCGACGACCAACGCTTTGTGCTGTTCGTGGCCCGGCTGATCAAGCAGGCTTTTTTGCAGCAAAACGCCCTGGACCCGGTGGACGCCTATACCCCCCCGGCCAAGCAAATGGCTATCCTGCGCCTGCTGATGCACGTGAACGAGCGAGGGCGGCAGATTATCGCCAAAGGCGCGCCGGTGGGGCGCATCGAGAACGAGGTCAGCGTCTGGCCCCTGGTTTTGCGGGCCAAGGCTGACGTGCCCAACGACAACCTCCAGGCTTTTGACCAACTGACCGAGCAGTTGGATGAGCAACTGGACCGCATCGAGAGGGAATACGAGTCATGAGTGAGAGATTTCGCGAGGAGGCCAACGCCCCCGTCCGCCGCCTGAGTACCAAGCAATACCAGGGCTTGCGCGAGGTGTACGGCCCTATCATCGTCATCGAGGGGATCACAGACGTCGGTTATGACGAAGCCGTCGAGATCATTCTGCCCGACGGGGAGCTACGCCGAGGGCACGTACTGGCCGTTGGCCGCGAGCGCACATTGATCGAGGTATGGAGCGGCACCAGCGGCATCGAACTGCCCGCCACACGCATCCACTTTGTGGGGCAGGCCCTACACGTGCCAGTCGCCAGGGAAATGCTGGGCCGGGTGTTCAATGGCCTGGGCGAGCCGATTGACGGGCTACCCGCCCCCATCGCCGAAACGATGGCAAACGTGCATGGCTTGCCCATCAACCCCACCAAGCGTTCCTATCCGCGCAGCCTCATCGTCACCGGCGTTTCGGTGATAGATGGCATGAACACGCTGATTCGCGGGCAAAAGCTGCCCATTTTCTCCGGCAGCGGCCTGCCCCATAACCAACTGGCCGCCCAGATTGCGCGTCAGTCTCACATCGCCGACACCGACGAGGAATTTGCCGTCGTGTTTGTGGCAATGGGGATCAGATACGATGACGCCGAGTTCTTTCGGCACAGCTTTGAGCAGTCCGGCGCGTTGAGCAATACGGCCATGTTCCTGAACCTGGCCAGCGACGCCCCTATGGAGCGTATCCTCGCGCCCAGAACGGCCCTCACACTCGCCGAGTTCCTGGCCTTTGAGCATAATATGCACGTGCTGGTCATCATGACCGATATGACCAACTATGGCGAGGCCCTGCGCGAGCTTTCCAGCCGCCGCGGAGAGGTGCCCAGCCGCAAAGGGTACCCCGGCTATCTCTACAGCGACCTCGCCTCCCTGTACGAGCGCACGGGCATCTTGCTAGACAAGGGCGGGTCCATCACCCAGGTTCCCATCCTGACCATGCCCAGCGACGACATCAGCCACCCCATCCCCGATCTCACCGGCTATATCACCGAAGGGCAGATTGTGTTCAGCCGAGACCTGTTCCGCAGCAATATCTATCCGCCGGTGAACGTCTTGCCCTCCCTGTCGCGGCTGATGAAGGACGGCATCGGAGAAGGGTTCACCCGCGCCGATCACCCCAACCTGGCGAACCAGCTATACGCCGCCTATGCCCGCGTGCAAGAGGTGCGCTCGCTGGCCGCCGTCATCGGCCAGGAGGAGCTATCCGAGGTGGACAGGAGTTACCTCGCCTTCGGCGAAGCCTTTGAGCGGCGATTCGTCAACCAGGGGAGCGACGAGGCCCGCCCTATCGAAGCCACGCTCGACCTGGGCTGGGAGATTGTGAGCCTGCTGCCCAGAGGAGAACTCACCCGCTTGACGGAAGAGCAGATCAACGAGCACTATGTGCCGCAAGAGGCCGCAATGGCCGAGGGGCAGGGCGCGTAAATGAGCAGGCTTCAGATATCCCCCACCCGCAGCAACCTGCTCGAAGTCCGGCACAGCCTGAACCTGGCCCGCCAGGGCTTTGAACTGCTGGATAGAAAGCGCGACGTGCTGATTATGGAAATCCTGCGCGTAATCGGGGAGGCCGAGCATGTGCAGACCGAGGTGCAGGAGCGATTTGCCCGCGCCTACCAGACGATGGAAGAGGCCCGCGCAACGATAGGCACCGAGCGCATGCGCCGCATTTCCCTTTCCAGAACGCAAGAGGTAGACGTACACATCACCCCCCGCAGCATCATGGGGGTTGTCGTGCCCTCTGTCTCCTACCGCGTCCCCGAATCCAAGCTGCTATACGGCTTTGGAGACACCAGCGTGGTACTCGACCAAACGCAGCAGGATTGGGCCGCTGTACTGGCCTTGATAGGCGAACTGGCCGAAAAAGTAACCACCGTCTGGCGGCTCGCTATGGAACTACGCAGCACCCAGCGGCGCGTCAATGCGCTGGAGAACATCTTTATCCCCTCCTACGAAGCGACCCTCCGGTATATCGAAGAGGCAATGGAAGAAAAAGACCGCGAGGAGCTGTTCCGCATGAAGCGGGCCAAGGACTATATCGAGTCCGAGCGCCGCGATGGAGAGCAAGAACCCCCGGAATCATAGCGCCGCCATAGCCCCCCCATCATCCTGGACAGCCCTCTTTTGACAGAACGGCCTTCCCGTGTTAGCGTCAACAGCGAAAGGGGGAACAGAAAAATGACCATCGCCGAGACGACAGCCAACGCACGCGAAAAGCTACAGGGATTGGACAGCGAACGCACCTATCTGCGCCAGGGGTTCCTCTCCGTGCTTGCCCTGGCCCTGCTCTGCGTAGGCTGGATGTGGGGTGTCGCCCTGATCGTCATGGGCATGCCCTCGTTTTCCTCCCCCTACTGGGCTTCCCCGTTCCTCCTGATCGCGCTGAGCAGCCTGAGCCTGCTCTGGCGCGAGCGACACCTGCGACTCGCCACCGCCCTCGCCCTTGCGGCTGCATGGCTGGCCCCCACAGCCACAGCCTTCACCTCTGGAAATAACCTGTTCCTGTTCGGACATGCCGTCGTGCTGATTGTCGCCGGGGTGCTGACCACCCCCCTGATCACCACCCTGTTGGCTGCCGCGTCCATCGCCTATATCCTGGTCGCCGGCCCGCTCCTCGGCCATGCCTCGGCAGCGGTGCCCGTGTCCCTCAACCTGTCCATCGTGTTGTTTGTGCTGCTGATGCTGGGCCTGTCGTGGCTGCTCTGCAAATACATCTATCTCGCGCTAGATTGGAGCTGGAACAGCCAACAGCGCGCCACCCGCGAAATGCTGATCGCCCGCGAGCGACGCGCCGAACTGCGACGGGCCGTCAAGGCGCTCAACGAGCAATATGAGCGGCTGGCCCGCCTAAACCTGGAGCTATTCGAGGCGCGCCGCGAGGCCGAAGAAGCCCGTCGCCTCAAGGCCGAGTTCGCCGCCAACGTCAGCCACGAGCTACGCACGCCCATTAACCTGATCGTGGGATTCAGCGAGATGATGGTCACCGCCCCCGAATCCTATGGCGGTCAGGCATTGCCCCCCGAATACATGGGCGACGTATACGCCATCTATCGCAGCGCCCGCCATCTGCAAAGCCTCATCGAAGATATCCTCGACCTGGCCCGCATAGACGCCCGCTATATGGGCCTGACACGCGAATTGACCGACGTGGGCGGGGTTGTAACCGAGGCCACCGAAGCCATCCAGGATTTGGTGCAGACCAAGGGGTTGCAGTTTCACGTGGACGTGCCCCCCCAGTTGCCCCCCGCCTACCTGGACCGCACCCGCATTCGGCAGGTGCTCCTGAACCTGGTGAGCAACGCCATCCGCTTTACCGACAACGGCTTTATCCGGGTATCCTGTGCCTTGCACGATGCCGCCGACCTCGGCCACCCTCAGCACCCGACGCCGCCCCAGGAGGCGCAGCAGTCAGAGCTATCGGCGACACGCTATATCTGCATCAAGGTCACAGATAGCGGCGTGGGCATCAAGCCAGAACACATCGACAGCGTCTTTGAAGAGTTCCGTCAGGTGGACGGCTCGACCAAGCGCAAGCATGGCGGAACAGGGCTGGGGCTGGCAATCAGCAAACGCTTTGTCGAGTTGCACGGGGGCTGGATGTGGGTCGAGAGCCAGGTGGGCAAAGGAAGCACGTTCGCCTTTGTGCTCCCTGTAGCGGACGAGCCTCACGTCAAGCCGGACCTGATATCCAGCCAGCGAGACTCTTTCCGCCAACCCGTGGAAAAGACGATGGTGGTAATGGATCAGGAACCGGCTGTCATCCAGGTGTTCCGCCGGTACATCCAGACCCGCCGCGTGGAAGGAGCCACCGACCCGGCTCAGGCCATGCGCCTGGTAAATGAACTCCACCCCGACCTGCTGGTGTGGGGGAACCCCACCGACGACCACGACTTGAGGGCCGTTCAGGCCGACTACCCCGAACTAGCCAAGGCCCGTCTGACGGTGCTCTCCTGCGCCGTCCCCAGCGACCACGCCAAAGCGTTGGCCCTGGGCCTGATAGATTACCTCGTCAAGCCTATCACACAGGAACGCCTGGCGGAAACCCTGAGACGTATGCCCGCCCATGCAGAGCAAATATTGGTCATCGAAGACGATCCCAACATGATGCGCCTCTTGGAGAGGATGCTGTCCAGGATTGATTCCAAGATTCGCCTCAAAAAAGCCTACAGCGCCGAGGAAGGGTTGGCGCTGCTCCGCATCCAAACGCCGGAACTGGTGCTGCTCGACCTGGGGCTGCCCGGCATGAGTGGCTATGACCTGCTCAAAATAATGCAATCCGATGACGCCTGGAACAGCATCCCCGTAGCGGTCATCACGGCCAACACCCAATGGGAGGCGGATGTCAGTCGCACCCCCACCATCAAGCTGACCCGCGAAGCGGGGTTCACCGTGCGCGAACTCTTGGCCCTCACCGAATTGGTAGCGGACAAGTTCCCCTGCCAGTACGCGCCAGCAGAATCCCTCCACAACCCCAAGGAGGCGGATAAATAGGCTGCGCTACTGCTCTTCCGCCAGGGGATCGCGCTCCCATCGGGCGATCAGGTCCAGCAGCGCCTTTTGCGTGACCGGCTTTTTGACATAGTCGTCCGCTCCAAGCGAGATGGCCAGATGCGGCTCTTCGAGGATAGAGCAAACGGCCACCGGAATCGCGCGCGTCTCTGGATGGTGCTTGAGGTTTTGCAAAACCTCCCACCCATCGTGCGTGGGCATCATCACGTCGAGGGTAATCAGCGTTGGCCGGGCCTTGCGGGCCAGCTCCATCGCCTGCTCGGCATTCCTGGCCCCTATCACCTGTATCGGGCTGTCGGCCAGATAGCGCTCAAACAGCCGGATCAGGTCGTCGTTGTCATCCACGACCAGCACCACCGTCTTGTGCGTAGGAAGCCGCAAATACACAGCATCCTCCTGAACGCACAGCTCGCCCTCTACCGCCTCACATAACTGGCGCGCCACAGCCAGCCGCGACGAGCCGACAGCGCAAGGACAATCCGCCGTGGCCGTCCCATTCACAGAGATTGGCGCGATCCCCGTCACTT
>JAAYXX010000168.1 GCA_012515695.1 Chloroflexota bacterium | reverse complement strand
CGGGCCGGGCGAGACGGTGCGCGCATTGCTGGCGGCCAACTATGGCGTGGCGGTTATTGACCCCTTCTTTACCAGCGACATCCCCGGCGATGCCCCGGCCCGGCGCGATGGTGATTGGTTCTGGGCGACGTTCCACGCGCCTCTGCTGGGCGAGCGGGTGCAGGACATCCTCACCACCATGTCGTATCTGACGGGGCGCGGCGCACAACGGCCGCTGACGCTGGTGGGCCTGGGCGGGGCAGGGCCGTGGGTCTTGTTGGCTGGCGTGCTGGCTCCTTGCAACTGCCAGGTTTGTGTGGATTGGGGGGGTATGGATCCCCTGGACGATGGCGCGTACCTGGGCGACCTGTTCGCCCCGTTGTTGCGCGCCTATGGTGACCTGCACATAGCCGGGGCGTTGTTGGCTCCGAGGCGCTGCCTGTTTGGGAATACGGCGAGCTGCTTTCCGATAGACTGGATGGAGCGCGCCTACCGGCTTGTTCGTCGCGAGGATCAGTTGCAGCATACGAGTGAAGCAATCGACACGACAACTCTGCTCTCCTGGCTTGGTGCAGGCAAGGAGCAGATGTGATTGACAGAAGAAAAGCTGGTCGTTAACGAGCAGGTTCATATTCCCTTGTCCGAACTGAGCTTTCGCTTTGCGCGTTCTAGCGGCCCGGGCGGGCAACACGTCAACCGCACGGCCACGCGGGTAGAGCTGCTGTTCGATGTGCAGCATTCGCCCAGCCTGAACGAGCAGCAGCGGGAGCTGATCTTGAGGCGGTTGAGTGGCTATATCGATCAGGAGGGAGTGTTGCACCTGTTCTCCCAGTCGACGCGCAGCCAATATCAAAACCGCGAAGATGTGATTGCCCGCTTTCGGGCGCTGATGAACCAGGGCTTGCGCGTGACACCCAAGCGGGTGCCGACCAAGCCGAGCCGGGCCGCGAAGGAGAAACGCCTGCACGCCAAACGCGCGCGCAGCCAGACGAAGCAACAGCGGCGCGTTACGCGAGAGGATTGGGAATAGAGTAGTATTGCCTAGTTGTTCTGGAGTCAAGATGGCCACCTTTTTAGCTTTTGCCAGTCTACCTTTTGGCCTACGTGGAGGCGAGTACCAGGTCGCTACCGCCAAAGGGATGGTCACGGTCTATATTTCCGATTTGAGCTATAGCCCCTTCCTGACCATCAGTTCCCGCCCGGAGCTGGCCCAGGCTATCCCCAAGAGCGGGGAGGGGGACGGCTTTACCTCCTATACCTGGTACGACCATCCCTTTGTCTTGCGGGTGTTGTTTGGCCGGAACGTGGCCTCGCTGGGGGCCATCAACTCTTGTGCTACGGTGGCGCAACCCATTCCAGAGGGGATTGACCTGAAGGATGAGCGCGCGCTGGGGCCATTGCGCGAGGCGTTTGCCCAGGTAGCTCTGACCGCCCTGAACAATGTGATTGCCGTGGTGCGGCGCAAGGCTCGTCTATACCACATTTTGGACTTAAGACGGGATGAAATTGACATAAGCATTCGCAACGAGCACGGCACGATCTTGCGAGAGGACCCGCTGCAAGTGTCCCTGTCGGAGGCGGAGAAAGAAGAGGCGCTGGTCGAGGATTTTGACCTGTTGCAGCAGAGCGGGGAATGGTATGACGAGCTGCGCGGGACGTTGGGCAAGCCCGATCCGGTAACGTTGGCCCATGAGTTGGTGATGGAAGCCGAGCGGGCGCTTTCGCAGCGGTTGCCGCGCCAGGCCATCACCACCTGTCACACGGCGCTAGAGACGGCCACCTCTGCCTTGTTGACGTGGGGGATGCGGCGGCGAGACGTGCCCGATCGACAACTGGACAACATCCTGGCGACCAAGAGCCTGACTTCCAAGCTGGATGGGCTACTGAGGCAATACACCGGCTTTAGCATGAAGCGGGATCAGCGCGCTTTGTGGAAAGCGTTTAACCAGTTCAACGACTTGCGTAATGATGTGGTGCATCGGGGGAAATACCCCTCTTCCGAGGATGCCGAGTTTGCCGTGAGCACCACGCGCAGCATGTTGGATTGGCTGGACATGGTTCGCGACCGGCAGAAGTGAGAGCGCGTACGCGCCGCGTATGCCGTGATTTGACACAAAGCGGAGTAAACCCTACAATTCCACATGCAAATGCGCCCATAGCTCAATGGATAGAGTGCCGGACTTCGAATCCGTAGGTTGCAGGTTCGACCCCTGCTGGGCGCGCTAACTGTATTATCCAAAAGACCTCAAACTACGCGGGTAGAAAGGGGTCTTTTTTCATGTCTGCTCTCGAAAACAACCCACGGATTGTCTCGCAGCTCCCTCAGCCGGGAAATCGATGCTTTCCTGATTGATCGGCAGGCCCGTGGCCTCAGCCCCCGCACGGTAGAGTTCTATCGGCAAAAGCTGGCCCTGTTTCAGGAGTATTTGCAGGAGTGCGGGGTGGAGAGCGTGTATGACATTACTTCGGCGATTCTTCGCGAGTTTCTGGTGGACGCATCGCGTCGTCATACTCCGGGTGGAACTCATGCCATCTACCGTGCAGTGCGTGCGTTCCTACTCTGGTGGGAGGGAGAGGAACAGCCCACAGGGTGGGCTAATCCCTTGCGACGCGTACGACCTCCGAAGGTGGCAATCGAACCCCTGGAGCCTGCTTCTATTCCTGATATCCAGGCTATGCTAAGTACGTGTAAGCCCAAAAACCCTCTCTGGAGTTCGAGACAAGGCGATTCTGTTAGCCTTGCTAGATACGGGGTGCAGGGCACAGGAGTTTGTTGATATCAGCTTGGGTGACGTTGACTTGACCACGGGTGAGATTCTGGTGCGGCAAGGCAAGGGTGGCAAGCCCCGAACAGTCTGTCTCGGCGCGAAGAGCCTCAGGGCCTTGTTGGCCTACCTTCGATACCGCGACTTGCGGGATCCGACAGCACCGCTATGGGCCACGTTTCAGGGGCAACGGCTCACCTACTCGGGGGTGCGGGCGATCGTCCGGCGGAGGGCGAGATGTGCCGGAGTGGATGAACCACCCCTTCATAGTTTTCGACGGGCTTTTGCTCTGTCCTGTCTGAGGCAAGGGATGGACATCTTTGCACTGCAGCGGCTGATGGGACATGCCGACCTAGCGGTTTTGCGACGATACCTGGCTCAAACCACCGAGGATGTCCGCTCGGCTCATCGACGTAGCGGACCAGTGGACAACTTATTGTGAATGGCACATGCCCGTTATCGGCGATTCCCAAGAGAAGAAGCAGGTATATTGCCGTCTGTCCAGCGAGGCAGTTTCCAGGTCTTCCCAGTTCCATTATCGCCAACGATAGTAGCGTAGAAAGGAAAAATCATGCAGGCCAACCAAGCTGCCCGTGCTTCTCGGGTCGATGATCATCTCTCGGAAGCGCACTTGCACATGTTGCGAGAAGAGTCTGCCATTGCCGATGATGTGATCCTGGCGCACGGCTACCGGACAGTTACCAGCCCCAAAGACTTGTTGGATCTGGGGTTCGCCCCAGCGCAACGGCGGGAGCCGGGACTCGTCTGGACTGTCCACCGGATTGCCAACCGTTGCTAAACGATCCCACGGTGCCTTTGTGGATCACGGAGGGCCAGAAAAAAGCGGATGTGCTGGTCAGCCAGAGCCTGTGCGCCATCGCTCTGTTGAGAGTGTGGAACTGGAAGAGCAAGAACGATCTAGGCAGTACCACCTTCGCCGCCGACTGGGATTACATCGCCCTGCAAGGACGGGAGATCCGGATCGTCTTTGACTCGGATGTCATGACCAAGGCCAGTGTACAGGCCGCGCTGCAACGCCTCATCGAGCATCTCCAGCGTAAAGGAGCGACGGTCAAGGTCGCCTATCTGCCAACCGAGGGAGGCCACAAGCTGGGGGTAGATGACTGGCTGGCCCAAGGGCATACGGCAGATGACCTGGAAGGGCTGCTGGAAGGACCACGGCCTGCCCCCAAGCTGCCAAGCCTCAAGTAGAGATCCTGGATGAGCCGCCCGCATCCATGGGCCGCCCTTTGGTTCTCATCGACGGCAAAGCCTATGCGGCTACCTGGCTCTATGTACGCAAGACGATCACCGAGATAGAGGACAAGAACGGACAAATCACCCGCCTCCGCGAGCCAAAGGTTGTCACCTGCCAGGAGCTGTTCGTCGTGCGAGAGGATGGCACCATCT
>JAAYXX010000167.1 GCA_012515695.1 Chloroflexota bacterium | reverse complement strand
CTTGCAAGGCGGGGCAGGGCTTGATATAATGGCAGGCGTCCACGACAAAGAGCCAGACAGGAAACAATGACGCATTCACAGGAGCCACAGCAGCAGCAATCGGGGCTGGACCGGGCGCTGGCCTTGGCGCGTGAGCAACTGGCGCAACGCAACCCGGCCGAGATTGCCCGATGTGCGGGAACGGGCTATTATCCAGTTAGCGATCAGGCGGGCCGGTTCGTGCTGCGCTTTTTGGGGCAGCCGATAGAGGTGACGTTTCCCGACGGGCAGGTGACTGCGCCAGATGCGCCCAGGCCGCCCAAGGGGGCGGTGGCCTTGTTGCTCTTGCACTATTTGCTCCACGCGGACGGCTGTCCGATGGGGGGCCGCTGGGTCGCCTTTCGCGAGTTGGACGGCGGTTTGTTGTACGATCAGGCTTTTCGGGGCAGGCTGGAGCCGGTGCTATTGCGCGAGTTTGCCCGGCGGCTGGATCGCTTTGAGCAGGCTGCTCGCGCACTGGGCGGGTCGCCCCTCGATTTTGGCGATAGCGCGTTTGCCTTTGAGGTGTTGCCGCGCCTGCACATGGCGATCATCTTTTATCAGGGGGACGACGAGTTCCCGCCTGCGGTGAGCGCGTTGTTCGACAGCGCGGCCAGCCACTATCTGCCCACAGAAGACCTGGCTATACTGGGTGGCATGTTGACGGGCAGGTTGTTGGCAGCCGCCGCCTGAGAGCGCAGTAGATACGCGGTATGTTTGAGGTGTTGCAAGCAGTTCATTGATGGCGAGGGGAACATGCTGGAACAGGACGGATCCATCACATTCACGTCAGAGCTGATACAGATCATTGATACGTTTATCGCCGAGTACGAGGCCGCGCAGGGGCCGCTACGCAATGATCTGGAGCGGGGCCTGGTCATTTCCTACGTCCTGGGTGTCATGCGCTGCGAGCTGGATGCCATTTGGGATGGCATCGCCGAGGCGGCAGTGTTTGGCAGCCTGCACCCGCGAGCGGTTTTCGAGGATTGCGCCAAAAAGAGCGGTCAGGCGGCCACACTCGACCGCGAGTGCATCAGGGAAATGCTCCGCAAAAAAGGTTGGCTGGCCGACTGATCCCGCGAGCCTGCTGCCGCCCTTATTCCTGCTTGAAGCGTTTGTACAGCGCCAAAAGGTTCTCCTGATGAAGCTTGTTCACCAGCCCATCCAGGGGAATGCGCGATAGGCCACAGGACTCGATGTCAATGGAGCGGAGTTCCTGGGGGGGAAGGCCGCGCTGAACGACAGCTTGCACCTTTTCCACTATCTTGTCCAGGTATGCCAGATTCCGGTCGATGGTTTCATCCACCTCGCCGCGCAGCAGCACATCCCCGTGCCCTTGCACGACAAAGTTGGGGGTCAGTTCCTTGATTCTGACCAGCGAGTCCTGAAGCTGGCGATAGTCCCCGCCCACGATATAAGGCACCGGCATCATCGCGTCGCTGGCGATGACTGCCTTCTCGCTGGGGACATAGACGCTGATATCATCGGGCGCGTGGCCGGGCGTGTGGAACAGGTCGAGCTGTCTGTGGCTCAGGCGGATATGCATAGATTCCTGGAAGGTGATGTCGGGCAGGCGGATCTCCACTTCTGCCAGGGCCGGGGTTTCTTGTTTGGCCCGGTCCAGCGTGGCCTGGCCGTAGCGTTGGAGTAACTGCCGACAAAGGTCCTGCGAGATGACTTCGGCTCCCTCGAACAGAAACGTCCCATAGGTGTGATCGGCGTGATGGTGGGTGTTGATCACATACCGCACGCTATGCGGCCCCAACTCGCCCTCGACGAACGATAGGATTTGCCTGCTCTCGCTGGGGAAGGGCATCGTATCAATGACGATGGCTCCATCTGGCGTGAGGAGAACAGTTGACGTCACCTGGACGTACAGGTCACTCACCAGGATATAGATATCTTCGGCAATTCTATCCAATCTCATACCCACATACCCCTTTCTTTCTAGCCCGATAGATTAACACAGAGGCCAGCGCATGTCAAGGATAGCGGCAAAAATTGCGTTTCTGCTTGACGTTGTCGGTTTTCGTTGCTAGAATGCCGCCGCTATCTTGGCGCAATGGCTTGTCTGTGGAGGAATCGAAGATGGTGCTGGAAAAGCTCAGGCAATTGTACCCCGAATTGACCAAGAGCCAGAGGCGTCTGGCGGATTTCATCGCGACCTCTTACAGGGAGGCGGCTTTTATGACTGCCTCGCGTCTGGCGCGCAGACTTGGCGTGAACGAGGCGACGGTGATCCGCTTTGCTCAACGACTGGGATATTCCGGCTACCCGGAGCTGGTGCAGGATATTCGGGCCATTGTGCAGGACGAGCTATATGCTACCAGCCTCACGACGGACGAGGCGGCTGCGAGCGATGTTTTTTTTGGTATGTTGGCTAGAGAGGTAGATGGCTTGCAGCGTAGCACTGGACATTTTACCGCCGATGCGATTCATGGAGTGCTGTCTGCGCTGCGGGTTGCCCGGCGCGTGGTGGTGGTGGGGCAGGGAATTGCGTTTCCGTTGGCCCAGCTTTTCAGCGCGTCGTTGCGCCTGGCTGGCGTCCCGGCCAGTTGCCCCCAGCCCGATGCGTTGGAACTGGCTGCTTTGCTGGATGAAGTGGGAGAAGGCTGGCTGGTTGTGGGGATCTCGGTCGCGCCGGAGAGCATCGAGATAGCGCGCGCGCTGCGCTATGCTGGAGAACAGGGAGCGCGCACGGTGGCGCTGACCTGGTCGCCTATCTCGCCAGCGGCGCAGGTGGCGGATTGGGCCATCAGTTGCCCCGCCGACGACCTTTTCCCGCTGCCATCGGTGGCCGCCCTGACGACGCTGATAGATGCGTTGGTTCAGACGGTGGCGATGGAGAACAGGCAGGCGGTGACGGAGCGGATGGCGCAGGTGGCTCGCGTCAACGAGAGCATCATCGCCAGGCGCCGCCGCTAGGCGAGCGAGCGATAAAAAAATACGCCCACCAGGATGTTGCCCGGTGAGCGTTCGAGTGCCACTCAGGAGTAATCCCCGCAACGCCGTGTGTCTTCCTAGTCTTGAACCTGCATACGCAGGTGGGTGCCCACCGATGATCAGGGACCAAGTCCCTGGACCATGCATTGGATGACGGCTCCCTAGACTAAAGTGTTGGCTCAAAACATTTGGGACATCACGTACATCACAGGGATTACACTTAATAGTATACCAGATCCGCAAAGAAACACAAATCGGCACACGGTTTTACCCGTGTGCCGATTGTTGATTGGCGAGTGAATCCAGTGATCATCCTGCGACGCCGTGTGCCTTCCGAGTCATATACCTGCATACGCAGGTGGGTGCCCACCGATGGCCCTGGTCCCAAGACCTTGTGCCATCTATCGGATGACGGCTCCCTGGACAAGCTTGTTAGGTTTAAAACATACAAGGCATCACGCACATCACAGGATTACATTGTGTAGTATATGCAGTTTCACATAAATTACAAATCCAAAAAATGTTACATCCGCCGCTGCTACTTGATCAGGTCGATGCGTAGCTCCCTCAATTGGCGCTCGGCCACGGGCGAGGGCGCGCCCGTCAACAGGCAGACGGCGCTCTGCGTCTTGGGGAAGGCCATCACCT
>JAAYXX010000166.1 GCA_012515695.1 Chloroflexota bacterium | reverse complement strand
TGGCATGGCCCTGCTGCACGCTTTCCTGGTGTATCGGCGCGGGGTTGGCATGACCGTGGGCGATGTGGTGACGTTCATGGGGCTGGTGGGGCAGTTGCGCCTTCCTACCTTTAACTCTCTGTGGTCCTTCTCGTTGATCCAGTTGGGCGTCACCAGCGCCGGGCGCTTGTTGGATATCATCAACACCGAGACCGAGCTGGACGAGAACGAGCAGGGAGTCCAAAAACCCATCCAGGGCGAAGTAGTGTTCGAGAATGTGACATTCGGGTATTCCGGCGATAGCCCTGTGTTAAAGAATATCTCGTTTCGGGCTGCGCCTGGCGAGACCATCGCCATTGTGGGGCAGACTGGCTCTGGCAAGACCACCCTTACGCGCCTGATTAACCGCATTTTCGACGTGCAGAATGGCCGCGTGCTGGTGGATGGGGTGGATGTGCGCGAGTGGAACCTGGAAAGCCTGCGCTCGCAGATATCGGCTATCGAGCAGGACGTGTTCCTATTCTCGCGGTCCCTAGCCGAGAATATCGCCTTTGGCCTGGGGCAGCGCGCCAGCCGGGAGGAGATCGAACGGTGCGCTCGCGAAGCCCAGGCCCACGAGTTTATCCAGACCTTCCCCGACGGGTATGACACCGAGGTGGGCGAGCGCGGCGTGACCCTTTCCGGCGGCCAGCGGCAGCGTATCGCCATTGCGCGGGCGTTTCTCTCCAACCCGCGCATCCTGGTGCTGGACGATTCCACCAGCGCCATTGATAGCGCGACGGAAGACGAGATCCAAAAGGCCATGTACCGGGTGAAGGAGGGGCGCACCACTTTTCTGATCACCCACCGCCTGTCACAAATTCGCTGGGCGGACCGCATTCTGGTGTTGCGACGCGGCGAGTTGGTGGACCAGGGCACGCACGACGAATTGATGGCCCGCTGCGAGCCTTATCGCCACATTTTCGCCATGTATGACGACAATGCGGCAGCCCCGGCAGTAGATGCCGCGAGTTAGGGGGATAGCCATGCAACAGCATCAGGCGAGACATGGGAAGGAGCGGCAACTGTGGGTTGGGTAATGGGCGGCCTCGACAGGGATTCGTATGATCGGCAGTATAAGGATAGCGACCTGATACGGCGCATCCTGCAATATTTCCGCCCGCGTGCCCGCGATATGGGCGTTGCGGCTGGCGCCATTTTCGTCAACTCGGTCTTTACTTCGGCTGTGCCCATCATCATCTCCCGCAGCATTGACCTGTTGGCGACGGACGCCACCACCCTGACCCTGGTTCTGCTCTCCGTTGGGGTGATGTTGCTCCAGTCGTTGGCCTGGCTGCTGAACTATACCCGGCAGATTCACTCAGCGCGGGCTATTGGGGATGTGGTGTTGCAGTTGCGGCAGGATGTACTGCGGGCCGTCGTGCGGCATGACCTCTCGTTCTACGATGAGCAGCCTTCGGGCAAGATCGTCAGCCGCGTGACCAACGATACACAGGATTTCGCCCTGACCGCCGATCTGGTGATGAACCTGGCCAGCGAACTGCTCTCGGTGGCGATTATGACCATCGTGGCTATGAGCATTAACGTCCGGCTGACGCTGATTATCCTGGCGATGAGTCCCCTGTTCTTTGCCATCGCGTTGAGCTTTCGCAAGGTGGCCCGCAAGGTCACGCTGAATGCGCGGCGCGTGCTGGCGAAGGTGAACGCCAACATTCAAGAGTCGGTGAGCGGGATCGCCGTCGCCAAGACGTTTCGCCAGGAACAAAAGATGTACGACGAGTTCAGCGATCTGAACCGCCAGGCGTACCGGGTGAACGTGGTGCGCGGGTTGCCGTTGCAGAGCGTCTTTCCGGCGATTCGGATGAGCTTTGGCATTGCCACAGCGGTGGTATTGTACTTTGGCGGGCGCGATGCGCTGGCCGGGCTGAATGCGCCGGGGGGCGTCTTGCCTGCTGGCGCCATCACCGTGGGCGAGTGGTATCTGTTCATGCAGGTGATGATGTTCCTGCTGTTCCCCATGTCCAGCATTGCGTCGTTCTGGAGTCAGTTCCAGGATGGGCTATCGGCAGCCGAGCGCGCCTTTGCGCTGATCGACGCCGAGCCGCGTGTGGTGCAGACTGACAGCCGCCCGGTGCCGCGCTTGCAGGGGCGGGTCGAGTTTCGCCATGTGCATCTCACCTATACCGGCAAGGAGGTCGTGCTGCCGGATTTCTCGCTGACGGTGGAGGCGGGGGAGAGCGTGGCCCTGGTGGGGCATACTGGCGCGGGCAAAACCAGCATCGGGCGGCTGCTGGGCCGCTTTTACGAGTTCCAGGGCGGGCAAATCCTGGTGGACGGCGAGGATATCCGCACGTTCGATTTGCAGCAGTACCACCGTCAGGTGGGGTTTGTGCCGCAGTCTCCCTTCCTGTTCTCTGGCACGGTGTTGGATAACATTCGCTACGGCAAGCCGGAGGCCAGTCGGGAGGATGTCGAGCGGGCTGCCCTGCTGATCGGCGGCGGGGAATGGATTCAGGATTTGCCGGAAGGGCTGGACACCGACGTGGGCGAGCGCGGCTCGCGGCTGTCGATGGGCCAGCGCCAGCTTGTCGCCCTGGCGCGGGTGGTGCTCCAAGACCCGGCCATCTTTATCCTGGATGAGGCTACGGCCAGTGTGGACCCGTTCACCGAGACGCAAATCCAGCAGGGGCTAGAGCTGGTGATGCACAACCGCACGTCGCTGCTGATCGCCCACCGGTTGTTTACGGTGCGTAACGCCAACCGGATTATCGTGCTCAAGGATGGCGAGATCATCGAAGAGGGCAACCACGAGGCGCTATTGGAGCAGGGCGGGCATTACGCCGAGTTGTACGACACCTATTTCCGCCATCAATCGCTGGAGTATATCGAGCAGGCCCGCGAACTGGGCAAGGCGGACGAGGAATCCCCCGACGACAGCATAACGCTGACCGGCTCGGAGGCCGTGGCAAGGTAATGCCTGGGGGCGCTCTAGTGGCTGCGGCGGTGTCCAAATCTTGACCGAAAGCGTGTTGTAAGCTATAGTATACCAAGTTGAAGAATAGTTCTCCGAACCACAGGGCCTAAAGAGTTGCTCCATGGCTGTGTGGTCGAGTCTCACGTAAGAGCGTGAGCGAACGGTATGGGGGGAAACGCCCATGCCCCCCGCATTTGGAAAGGAGAACGGGCAGCGCAGTACGATCTGTACCGACGTTCTCCCATGCGGGGTCGTCGGTTTTTTTTGTTGTCTATTACCAAGGAGTATAGCAGGTTGGAGATACGTGCGGCGGTGATTACCGTCAGTGACAAAGGATATGCCGGGCAACGCCAGGACCTCAGTGGCCCGGCGCTGACCGAAGCCCTGGTGGCGATGGGGGCCACCGTCGTGGCGCGTACCATCGTCCCCGATGACGAAGAGCAGATTGGCCGGACGATGATCGAGTACGCCGACGTTCTGAAGGTGGACCTGATCGTCAGCACCGGCGGGACTGGCCCAGCCCCCCGCGACCGAACGCCCGAAGCGACGCAGCGGGTCATTGACCGCGAGTTTCCGGGACTGGCGGAACTGGTGCGTTGGGAAGGCTATCGCAAGACGCCGCGGGCTGTGCTTTCGCGGGGAATCGCCGGGCTGCGCGGACAATGCCTGATCATCAACTTGCTTGGCAGCACGCGGGCCGTGCGTGAGGGGATGGAGGCGCTGGCCCCTGTGTTGCCCCACGCCATCCAGATGATGCGCGGAGAGAACCTGGAACACGGAGCGGCCCGGAATGCCTGAGCGCGAGACCTATCCCATTCTGAGCGTAGAAGAAGCGTTGGAGCGCATTTTGTCCTTCGTCCACCGCTTGCCAGCCGAGAGCGTGCCCATCCTGGACGCGCTGGACAGGGTACTGGCCGAGGATGTGTTGGCCGATAGCGATGTGCCGCCCCTGGACAACTCGGCGATGGATGGCTTTGCCGTGCGGGCGGAGGATGTGAGCGGGGCGTCGCGAGAACAACCCGCCCGGTTGCGTGTGGTGGGCGAGTTGGCTGCCGGGCAAACCACCGACCAGGTCGTGGGCGCGGGGGAAGCGCTGCGTATCATGACCGGCGCGCCCGTCCCACAGGGGGCCGACACGGTGGTGCGTTTTGAAGACACCCGCACCGACGACGGGCACGTCGAAATACTCGTGCCGGTCAAGCAGGGGCGCAATGTGCGCTATGCCGGGGAGGATGTGCGCCGGGGGAGCGTTGTGCTGCATGCGGGGAGCATAGTGCGCCCGCAAGAGGTCGGCATGTTGGCGAACGTAGGGCGCACAACGGTGCAGGTCATTCGCAGGCCCAGGGTGGCGATTCTGGCGACTGGCGACGAGGTTGTGCCCATTGATGCCCAGCCCGGCGCAGGCAAGATTCGCAACATTAACAGCTATAGCAATGCGGCCCAGGTGCGGCGGCATGGCGGCGTGCCCCTGTTGCTGGGGATCGCCCGCGATCAGTCTGCCGAACTCGGCGGCAAAATCCGCGAGGGGCTGGACGCTGGGGCGGACCTGTTCGTCACATCGGGGGGCGTCTCGGCGGGGGATTTCGATCTGGTGAAAAAGGTGCTGGCCGCCGAGGGGCAGATTGATTTCTGGTGGGTGAACATGAAGCCGGGGCGTCCGATGGCCTTTGGGACCATCGGCGGGATTCCGCTGCTGGCGCTGCCAGGGAACCCTGTTGCGGCCATGATCAGCCTGGAGCTATTTGGCCGCCCGGCCATACGCAAAATGATGGGCTATACCGATTGGGAATGGCCCGCCGTCACCGCGCGCCTGCGGGATGCCGTGGCGCGCAAGGACAACCGCCGCCATTACCTGCGGGTGCGTTTGCAGCCGGGGGCGGATGGCGTGGAGGCCGTTTTGACTGGTGACCAGGGGTCGGGCATCCTCACTTCGATGGTCCAGGCCGATGGGCTGGCTGTTATCCCGGAGGATTGCGACCATCTCCCGGCGGGTAGCCCAGTAAAGGTATTGTTGCTGCAATGATCACGGGCGCGGAAGAGCGTATTCTGGCGATTGATGTGGGCGCGGGCACGCAAGACATTCTGGTTTACGAGCCGGGTGTGTCTGTCGAGAACAGCGTGCAGATGGTAGTGCCCTCGCAGACGGTAGTAGTAGGGCGGCGCATTCGGCGGGCCACTGCCGAGCGGCGCGACGTCTTTCTGGCTGGCAACCTGATGGGCGGCGGGGCGTCGGTGCGCGCGATGCAGGCCCACCTGGACGCCGGGCTGCGGGTGTATGCTACCCCTCTGGCGGCCAAGACCATTCGAGACGATCTGGAGCAGGTGCGGGCGATGGGCGTGCTGCTGGCGGACGAGCCGCCAAAGGGCGCTGCGCTCGTGCAGGCGCGCGACATAGACCTGGAAGCCATTGGCGGGGCGCTGGCTGCTTTCGAGGTGGCGCTGCCTGCGCGCTATGCCGTGGCGGTGCAGGATCATGGCGAATGCTTTGGCTGCTCGCAGCGCAAGTTTCGCTTTCAGATGTGGGAGCAATTCTTGCGGCAGGGCGGGCGGCTGGTGGACCTGGCGTACACCGATCCCCCGGCCTACCTGACCCGTTTGCGGGCTGTGCAGGCCGACTTGCCGGGGGCGGTGGTGATGGATACGGCGGGCGCGGCCATTTGGGGCGCGCTGCAAGATGAAGCGGTGGCCGCCCGGCAGGCGGAAGGCGTGATCGTGGTGAACGTGGGCAACGGGCACACGGTGGGCGCGCTGGTGCAGGGCGAGCGGGTCTGGGGCTTGTTCGAGCATCACACGGGGCGCATGACGACGGCCAAGCTGGGCGACTATGTCGAGCGGTTGCGCCAGGGAACGCTGACCAACGCCGAAGTGTTCAACGATGGCGGCCACGGCTGCCAGGTGCAAGAGGGCTATAGCCGGGCGGACGGGTTTGATTTCGTGGCTTTCACTGGCCCCAACCGGCGTTTGGCCGATGGGCTGGGGTATTATCCGGCGACGCCGTATGGCGATATGATGATCGCCGGATGTTTTGGGCTGGTGGCAGCGGTCCAGGCGATTGGGGAGAGCCTCCGCCACGTGTTGTAGTGTCATGGCGCGGCCCTTGTGACACGGCTTACATAGCCTACACAGCTATGGGAATAGCACCCGGCGCGATAGGGAAACGTTGGAGCGAAACGTAATGTACGCGAGTCGATATCCTGTTATTAGCATGGAAGAAGCGTGGGAGCAGGTAGCGGCGGCCATTCATCGGCTGCCGATTGTCACCCGGCCCCTGGACGCATTGCTGGGGCACGTATTGGCCGAGGACGTGACTGCCAGCGAGAATATGCCCCCCTTCCCCGCGTCGGCGATGGATGGCTATGCTGTCGTGGCGGCGGATCAGGCGGAGGAACGGTTGGTCATCGGCGAGCAAGACGCCGGGCTGCGTCAGCCGTTCCACGTGCAGCCGGGGACGGCGGTTCGCATTATGACGGGCGCGCCCCTGCCCGATGGGGCTGACGCCGTTGTGCCATTTGAGCAGGCCACAGAGCGCGATGGGCATGTGCGCGTGCCCGCTACGGTTGCGGCGGGGGCATATGTGCGGCCCGCCGGTCAGGATATCGCCGTGGGCAACCTGGTGCTGGCCGCAGGCACGCTGTTGGGCGCGCCAGAGATTGGGCTGCTGGCGACGGTGGGGCGCACCGAGGCGCTGGTCTATTCCCAGCCGACGGTGGCTGTGATCGCTACCGGCGACGAGCTGGTTTCACCGGGGCAGACGCCCGGCCCCGGCCAGATTCGCGATAGCAACAGCTACGCCCTGGCCGCCGCCGTGAGAACGCTGGGCTACCCCGCCCTGCGTATTGGCCCCGTGCCCGATACCGAGCAGGCCCTTCGTGAGGCTATCCGGGAGGCTGCCGCGCAGGCGGACATGGTGTTGACCTCTGGCGGCGTCTCGATGGGGACGCGTGACCTGATCAAGCCCATCCTGGAAGAATTGGGCACGGTGCATTTTGGGCGGGTCGCCATCAAGCCGGGCAAGCCGCTGACGTTTGCCACGCTGCAAGGCGTGCCTATGTTTGGGCTGCCGGGGTTCCCCGTGTCGTCGCTGGTGTGTTTCGAGATGTTTGTGCGGCCCGCTTTGCGGTTGATGGCCGGTTATCGGCGCATCTGGCGGCCAGAGCAGCGCGTGCGGTTGAGCCATGCGGTGCGCCATACACCGGACCGCGCCGAGTTCCAGCGGGCCGTTGTTACCCAGCGGGACGGCGAATATTGGGCGGAAACGACGGGCAACCAGGTGTCGGGGCGGCTGCTGTCGCTGGTAGGGGCCAACGCCTTGTTAAAGATACCCGCCGGGGTCGACGATGTGGCGGCGGGCGAATCTGTGATTGCTATATTGATTGATCAACCGGAAGCAGGCTAATCAGACGTGACTGAACATCGCGACCATTTCGGTCGAACCATTGATTATTTGCGTATTTCTGTGACCGATCGCTGCAACTTGCGTTGTGTCTATTGCATGCCGGAGGAAGGGATTGCCCTTCAATCGCATGATGACATGCTGCGCTACGAAGAGATTGCGCGGCTGGTGCGCGTGGCCGCCGAGTTGGGGGTATCCCGGGTGCGGCTGACCGGCGGCGAGCCGCTGGTGCGGGCGCATCTGGTGGACCTGGTGCGGCAGATTGCCGAGATACCGGGCATTCGCGATCTGTCCATGACCACCAACGCGACGCTGCTCGCCCGATATGCCGGGCAACTGGCCGAGGCGGGGTTGCATCGGGTGAACATCAGCCTGGACACGCTGCGCCCCGAACGCTTTCGCCAGATTACCCGGTGTGGGTCGTTGGAAGCCACGCTGGCGGGCATCGAGGCGGCGCGGCAGGTGGGGCTGGCGCCAATCAAGATCAACAGCGTCGTCGTGCGCGGGGTGAACGATGACGAGCTGGTAGACATGGCGCGACGCACGCAGACAGATGGCTGGCACGTGCGCTTTATCGAACTGATGCCCCTGGGCGAAGGGGGTTGCTGGGGAGAGGATGGCTACCTGCCCATGACGGAGGTGCGCGCGCGCATCGAGCAGGCGTTGGGCGAGCTAGAGCCTGCGACGCTGTCGGGCGCGGGGCCGGCCCGCTACTGGCGCATCCCCGGCGCCGAGGGAACGCTGGGCTTTATCAGCCCGATCAGCGAGCACTTTTGTGGCGAGTGTAACCGGTTGCGCCTGACGGCGGATGGGCGATTGCTGCCCTGCTTGATGGCGAATACCGAGTTTGACCTGCGTACCCCGCTGCGTCAGGGCGCGGACGATGCCGCGCTGCGGGAACTGTTCTTGCAGGTGGTGGCAGCCAAACCGGCTCGCCACCATCTCTGCGAGCACGAGGTTCCACGCGGGCGAACCATGTCGCAGATGGGAGGGTAAGCATGACGAACTATCTGACACACCTGGACGAGCAAGGGCAGGCGCGCATGGTGGATGTGAGCGAAAAGGCGCCCACCGTGCGCGAAGCGTGGGCGGCGGGCGAGGTACTCATGCAGCCGGAAACGCTGGCCCTGATTCAGCAGGGGGGATTCCCCAAGGGCGACGTGCTGGCCGTGGCGCGGGTCGCTGGCATTATGGCGGCCAAGCGCACGCCGGACCTGATCCCCCTGTGTCATCCGCTGCCCATCACGTCGGCGGGCGTGGATTTCACCTTTGACGAAGAACGCAGCGCCGTGTTGATCGAGGCGCGGGTCAAGTGTACGGGAGTAACGGGGGTCGAGATGGAAGCCTTGACCGCCGTTTCAGTGGCGGCGCTCACGATTTACGATATGTGCAAGGCTGTAGACCGTGGTATGCACATTCATAACATCCGCTTGCAGCGCAAGACAGGCGGCAAGAGCGGAGACATCATCCTGGAGAGCACTGATGGAAACAACAAAGAAGGGTAAAGTCGTTGCTGTTTGCGTGAGCGATCGCACCGGCATCCCCAAGCATAACGTAGGCGCGGGGCAACTGCGCGTGGACTGGGGCATTGAGGGAGACGCCCACGCGGGCAACTGGCATCGGCAGGTGAGCCTGCTGGCGATAGAAAGCATTGATAAAATGCGCGCCAAGGGTCTGAAGGTGCGTCCCGGCAGCTTTGCTGAAAACATTACCACCGAGGGGGTGGAGCTATACACCCTGCCCGTGGGCACGCGCATGCGGCTGGGCAGCGCGCTCGGCGAAGTCACGCAAATTGGCAAGGTGTGCCACGACAAATGCGCCATTTACCGGCAGGCCGGGGATTGCGTCATGCCACGCGAGGGCATTTTCATCAAGGTATTGGAGCCTGGCGAGGTCAAGGTGGGGGACGCCATCGAGATTTTGGACGAGGCATCCAGCGACCAGGCCGCTGCCAGTGTAGCTGCAGAGTAACATGATCTACATCGGGCTGGACGACACGGACAATCTTGATTCTAGCGGCACGGGCCACCTGGCGCGTGCGTTGGTTGATGCGTTGCGCGACCGCTATGACGTGTTCGGGATCACCCGGCACCAGCTTTTGCGCGATAGCCGCGTGCCCTGCACCAAGAATAACAGTTCCGCTACCGTGCATCTGCGAGAAAAAGGCCCCGTGGATGTTGCGGCGTTGGGGGATTTTGTGGCCGCTTTTGTGCAGGAACACTCGTTCCCCGGCAGCGATCCCGGCGTGTGTGTGGTGTCCGCTGTTCCGGCGGCGGTTTCGGCGTTTGGGCGGCGCGTGCAAAGCGAGTTGGTCTGTCGGGCGGACGCCCTGGCCCTGGCTGGGGAGTATGGGCTGTATCTGCGCGGGCTGGGCGGCACGGAGGACGGTGTCATCGGCGCGCTGGCGTCGGTGGGGCTGGCTGCGACGGGCAATGACGGGCGTTTTATCCTGGTAGGGACTATACGCGCCTTGTCTGGCGTGCAGCCCATAGACGCTGTGTTGGCCGCCGGGATTAGCGCCGTTCGCACGCTAGAAGGGGAGCCGGTCACAGCAGGGTTGGTGGACGCGGCCAAGCTGCGCCCATCGTTGCGAGATGGGCAGCCGGTGCTGTTTGTAGCACCCGGCGGCGATGTCTGGCAGCCGCTCAAACTTGATTGAACGCTGATGGCTGCTATCAGTGCGGTTCCCGTGCGCGTCGAGCAGTTGAGCTATGCCTATCCGCAACATGGGCTGGGGCTGGCTACCACCGATTTTCGCGCCGAGCCGGGCGAATTGTGGAGCGTGACTGGCCGCTCTGGTTGTGGCAAGAGCACGCTAGCCCGTTGCCTGGCCGGGGTGATCCCTCACCTGTATCGGGGGCGCATGGAGGGGCGGGTGTTGATCGGGGAGATGGATACCCGCCATACACCGCTCTGGCAACTTTGCGAGCGAGTGGGGTTGCTCTTTCAAAATCCAGCAGCGCAATCGCTGGCTTCCACCGTCGAGGAAGAGGTGTTGTTCGGCCTGGAGAACGCGGGCCTGTCGCGGGACGAGATGTCGCGACGGCTGCGGGAGAGCCTGGAGCGGTTTGATCTCGCCGCGCTGGCCGGGCGAGCGCCGCAGACGTTGAGCGGCGGCGAAATGCAGCGCCTGCTGCTGGCCGCCGTGCTGGCGCGCCGACCGGGGGTGCTGGTGCTAGACGAGCCATTGTCCATGCTGGATACCACTGCCGCTACGGAATTGGTGGCGCATCTGGCCGAGCTTTCCCGCGACGGCATGACGGTGATCGCCTGTGAGCATCGCGCCGACTATTTGCGGGCGCTGCCGGGCATGCGGGAGCATCGTCTGCCCAGCGCCAAGCAGGCGACAGAGCCGCTCGCCGATTTGTCCCCGGCCCCGCTGCCATCGGCGGGGGATGTGATCCTGAACGATGTGGGCCTGGGCTTTGAGGGGCGGCGGCTGTTCGATGGCCTGAACCTGACTTTTTTGGGCGGGCAGGTGGTCGCGCTGGTGGGGCGCAATGGCGTTGGCAAGACGACGCTGCTGCGGGCGATGATGGGCCTTCAGCCGCATACGGGGCAGGTGTATGCCGAGGGCGGGGCGCGGCCTGGTTTCGGGCTGGTATTCCAGAATCCCGATTGGCAACTGTTCAACCCGACGGTGCGGGAGGAACTGCGATATCACGTAGCCCAGCCGGATGAGGCGTTGTATGCCTGGTTGCTGGAGGCGCTATCGCTGACCGAATATGAGCAGATTCCGCCCTTGCTACTCAGCGAGGGGGAGAAAAAGCGGCTGGCCCTGGGCATGTTGCTGCTGCAAGAGCCGCGTCACGGCGTGTTGTTGGACGAGCCGACGCTGGGCCAGGATGACGCCCATCGGGCCATTCTGGGGCGCGTGGCGCGGGGGCTGGCGCAGGCGGGTAAAGTGGTGATCGCTGCCAGTCATGATTTGCTGTGGGTGGCTCATTATGCGGATCGGCTGATTCTGTTGGCCCCCGGTGAGGTCGTGGCTGATGGCCCGACGCACGTTGTCTTGCGCGATAGGTCTGCCTGGGAGCGGGCCGGTTTGATCGTGCCGCCGTGGGTGCTGGGGGAGATAGCAGCGTGAGGCTGGCAGCGTGAGGCTTCTGAGATGGCCCGGTCGTCGGGGAATGCGTCGTCGGCAGATGATGCAGTTGCGCGAAGATTCGCCGCTGCGCAAGGTGGATCCCCGCATCAAGCTGGCCCTGACGATTGCCCTGGCGACGGCGGTGATGCTGCCCATTGAGCGGCTGGCGATTTTCCTGGTAGCCGTGGTGGGGTTGTTGGCCGTGGCGCGTCTGCTCCCAGATGCGGGACGTCAGGCCTGGCGGATGATGCCTGTGCTGGTTCTGTTGTTCATCCTGGACTGGCTGTTTATCGGGCTGGCCTTTGCTGTGTTGATTACGTTGCGCTTTTTGTTGCTGGTGATTATCTCGGTGTTGTTGGTGTCCACCACAACCCCGGAAGAGTTTCGGCTGGCGCTGGTTTCGTGCGGCGTGTCGCACCGATATGCTTTTGTGTTGAGCCTGGCCTTTCAGTCTGTCCCGCTCTTGCAAGGGGAATGGCGGGCGATCTGGGAGGCGCAACGGGCCAGGGGGCTGCTCCCCGAACGGCGAGGCTGGCGTGCTCTGCCCGCTCGGGTGAATGACTGGGTGGCCCTGGTGGTGCCTGCGGTGGTGTTGACCGCGAGGCGGGCCTGGGCCTTGACCGAAGCGGCACACGCGCGTGGCTTTGATTCGCCGCATCATCTGCGCTACCGAACGCTGCGCATCGGCTGGCAAGATTGGGCCTTGCTGGGCGGTGCGGTGGTGGGAATCGGTATGCTCATCTTGATCCGCTAGAATCCATCTTGAGGGGGACGCCGTGTCCAATAACAAAAGAGCCATCATCGTGCTGGTCGTGTTGGTCGGGATAGGGGTCGTGTTTGCCGTCCAGGGCTTGTTGCGGCAGGCAGCGCCCGCTGTGCCCAGCGCCACGCCCCAGCCGGGGATGATCCATTTCTACGTGGATGGGGTTTTTGTGGCGAACGTGGCCCCGGGCGACGTGACCAGCCTGCCCCAGGCTTCTTTCGTGGATAGCGAGGAAGGCAAGACCCAGGAAGGCCCCTTAGTGAAGGACCTGGTGCTGCTCTATATGAAAGAGTCAGACCTTTCTCCCCAGTCCGTTATTCGGGTGGAGGGCAGGCGCTCTAGCAGTGGGGAGGCCAAGCAGGGCAGTGTGACCTGGGAGCAGGCCCAAAACCCCGACAATCATCTGCTCTTTGATATTTCCTCATCGGGGGATTCGCTCAAGCTGGTCAGCACGCTGCCAGAGATGGGCACACGCGACACGTGGGTCCAGGGCGTAAGCCGTATCGAGGTGACCACCAAACCATGAGAACAACCGCTGCGCGCACCCCTCGCTTTAGCACCTTTGAGCTGATCTTGTTGGCGCTATTCTCTAGCCTGATCGTTGTCGCCAAGATTACGTTGCACTTTCCCATCGGGATACCGGGGCATTCCAGCGTCTTTTGGATGGCGATTGTGGTGGTGGCGCTGGGAGTTGTGCCCAAGCTCGGCGCGGGGTCCATCGTGGGGCTGATTAGCGGCTTGCTGGCTGCGTTCTTGGGCCTGGGGGATCGCGGGCCGGTCTATACTTTTGTCTCCTATCTCGTGCTGGGCGTATTTTCTGATTTGAGCGCGGCGTTTATGGGGAGCGTGGAGGCGTGGTTGCCTGCTGCGCTGGTGGGTGCAGTGGGTAGCGTGTCCAAGATGATAGCCAAAGTTATCATGGGCAGCATCGTGGGCGTTCCGGCGGGCTTTTTGGCCTTTGGCTTGCTCCTGAGTTTTGGCTCCAACGTACTGTCTGGCGCAATTGGCGGTATACTGGGGTATCTGGTATTACGCGCTTTGCGAAAGGCAGGATTCTTCAGCTATCTCGCCGAGAAGCGCTGAGGATTGCTCTCGGCCACCTGGATTTCCTACAACTGTATACGGTTCTCCGAATCACAAGACCTAAAGCCGGTAACCGGTGGGTCACTGGCTATGGCATGTGATCGATAGGTGTGCGGGGAAACGCGCACGCCCCCCGTATTTGGAAAGGAGAACGCGCTTACGGCTCTGCCGAGAGCCGGCGTTGTCCTGTGCCAGCGGGTAACGCCGGTTTTTTTGTTGCCTGTCCTTGGACAGACATACAACACAACACAACATTGGATTGGGGGAGGCCACTATCAACGACATACTGCAAGGACTGGTTCAGGCCATACAGCTTATTCTGGGTGGCGACGCAGCTCTGAACGAAATTCTCAAGCTTTCCATGCAAGTATCGGGTGTCGCGCTGTTGTTGAGCACCGTCATCGGCATTCCCGTAGGGGCCTTGCTGGGTCTGACCCGCTTTTTCGGGCGGCGGGTCGTGGTGGCGATGCTCTACACGGGGATGGGATTTCCGCCGGTGGTGGTGGGGCTGTTCGTCTACCTGCTGCTTTCGCGCAGTGGCCCTCTGGGGCAACTGAATTCGCCTTTGATTCCGGCGCTATTCACTCCGGCGGCCATGATCGTGGCGCAAACGATTATCTCTTTCCCTTTGGTATCGGGCTTTACGATGGCGGCGGTGATGGGGGTGGACCCACAGTTGCGGCAGCAGGTCATGTCGCTGGGAGGCACCCCCATGCAGACGGCGTGGGCCATCCTGGCCGAAGCGCGGGTGGGCGTTGTTGTTTCCATCATTGCCGGGTTCGGCAGCATTATCTCCGAGGTGGGCGCGGTGATGCTGGTGGGTGGCAACATCGAACACCATACCCGCGTGCTGACTACGGCGGTGATGCTGGAGACGCGCAAGGGCAATTTCGACATGGCTGTGGCGCTGGGAATGATCCTGCTGGGCCTCTCGTTCATCACCAACCTGGCGATGATCTGGTTGCAGGGAAGGAGCTTTAGCCGATGAGCGAGCTGGTCTACCAAATGCAGGGCGTTACCAAGGCGTATCAGGGCAAAACAGTGTTGCAGGTGGACGCGCTGGACGTTCATCGAGGCGAGATTCTGGCTCTGGTCGGCCCCAGCGGGGCGGGCAAAAGCACGTTGTTGCGTCTGCTGAACATGATCGAGCCGCCCACCAAGGGCACGATCCGCTTTCTGGGGAGGGAGTTTGATAGCCAGCAACAGGCGCCACTGGAATTGCGGCGGCGGGTGACGATGGTTTTTCAGCGGCCCGTCCTGTTGAGCCGCAGCGTGCAGGCCAATGTGGCCTATGGGCTGCAATTGCGCGGGCGGCGGCGGGTGGACAGGCAGGTCCGCGAGGCGTTGGAATCCGTAGGGCTGGCCGATCTGTCTACGCAAGATGCACGCACGCTATCGGGCGGTGAGGCGCAGCGGGTGGCCCTGGCGCGCGCCATGATCCTGGAGCCGGATGTGCTGCTGCTAGACGAGCCGACGGCCAACCTGGACCCGTACAACGTGGGGCTGATCGAAGACACCATTCGACAGATCAACCAGCGCGGGGCCACGCTGGTCATGGTGACGCACAACGTTTTCCAGGCTCGGCGGCTGGCCCATCGGGTGGCCCTGATTCTGGGGGGCAAGATCATCGAGGTGGGCGATACGCAGAGCTTTTTCCACTCCCCTCGCGACAAGCGCACGGCGGCCTTTGTGGTCGGTGACATGGTGTATTAATCGGGGTACGCATGAGGCCATAGCCCTGATTATACTCAATATATCTATCGCCTGAAGGAGGCAAAATGCGATCCAAACAATGGATGATTCGTATTATTGTACTGGCAATGTTGCTAGTCTCCACCGTTGCGTGCAGCGCCGCACCAACTCCCACCGTTCCTCCGACGGAAGCACCGACGGCCGCGCCCGTTGTTGCTGAGGAAGAGCCGACGGAGGCCGTGGTTCCCACAGAGGCCCCCACCGAAGAGCCGACGGCTGCGCCCGAGCCTGAAGCCGAGAAAGAAACCGGGCCGAAGAGCATTATCCTGGCTACCACGACCAGCACGCAGGATTCTGGTCTGCTGGACTTTATCCTGCCCGACTTTGAGGAGGAATTTGGCATCGAAGTGCAGGTCGTAGCCGTGGGCACAGGGCAGGCCATTGCGCTGGGCGAGGATGGCAACGCGGATGTGTTGCTGGTGCACGCCCGCTCTCGTGAGGATGCCTTTATGGAGGCCGGTCACGGCGTGCGCCGCGAGGACGTGATGTACAACGATTTCATCATCGTGGGGCCGGAAGAAGACCCGGCGGGCATCAAGGGGATGACCAGCGCCACCGAAGCCTTTGCCAAGATTGCCGAAGCCGAAGCGACCTTTATCTCGCGGGGTGACGAGTCGGGCACGCATACCAAAGAGCTGTCTGTCTGGAAAGCTGCCGGCATCGAGCCTGCGGGCGCCTGGTACATTGCGGCAGGTCAGGGTATGGGCGCTGTGCTGACGATGGCCGAGGAGCAACAAGCCTACGCTCTGACAGACCGGGCCACCTATCTGGCGATGTCGCTGGAGGGGTTGGAGTCTGTGATTCTGGTGGAAGGGGATGAGGTCCTGTTCAACCCCTACGGCGTGATCGCAGTGAACCCTGAGAAGGGCAAGCACATCAAGATTGATCTGGCGAACCAGTTTATCGACTGGATCATCTCGGTTCCTACCCAGGAAAAGATCGCCCAGTTTGGCGTGGAAGAGTTTGGCGCGCCGCTGTTTACGTCCGATTCGGCGCTTTGGCGAGAGAGCCAGGGCGAGAGCAGCGCCGAGTCTGAAGCCAGCGAAGCGGGCGATATCGCCCTCAAGATCACTGGCAAGGTAGATCAGGAAATGGCATGGACCGAGGCAGAGGTGCATGCTATGGAAACGATGGACGTCGAGTCCACGAACAAGCAAGGCGAGGCCAGCACGTATACGGGCGTGTCGCTGGCCGGGCTGCTAGAGCAGGCTGGCGTCCAGGCGGACGCTGAGACCATCGTGTTGGTAGCAGATGACGGCTATGCCGCCGAGGTGAGTTGGGCGGAGGTGCAAGCCTGCGAGGATTGCATCCTTTCGTTCCGCAATCAGGGCGGCTTTAGCTCTGTAATGCCGGGTTTTTCTGGTGGCTTGCAGGTCAAGGGTGTGATTGAGGTTCAAGTCAAGTAGCATGTGGTGACCTGCCCCCAGTGACCTGAGGCGGGGAGAAGCAATGACTCCTCGTCTCATTCCCCCTCTCTCTCCTCCCTGAGAGAGGGGGTTTTTCGTGCCCGAGAGCAGCCGCTCATTCTATGCGCTGGCCGCGCAGGGTCACATCCCCGGCCACCACGCGCAGCAGAACACCGTCGTCCGTGCGTACCAACAGCGCGCCGTCCTGGTCCACGTCCTCGGCCCACCCCTCGACCACTTCTTCCCGCGTGCCCGCGCGCACGGGCTGGCCCAGCGTCGCCAGATGCTCGCGCCATTCGTCGCGGGGCGACCACCCCGCTTGCAGGCGCAGATAGCGCGCCTCGATGCCCTCTAGAATGGCCAGCAGTAAGTCTAGCCGGGATATGGGGCGGCCCGCCTCTGTCGCCAGGCTGGTAGCGGGGGTCAACAGGTCGGGGAGTGTGCGAACGTCCAGGTTCACGTTGATGCCCATGCCCACTACCACATAGGTCAGCGTCTTGCCGTGCGCGCTGGCCTCGGTGAG
>JAAYXX010000165.1 GCA_012515695.1 Chloroflexota bacterium | reverse complement strand
TGACGCGTGCCCACCCCGCCCATTTCTTCCGCGACGACGGCGACCACATACACGTCTCCGGCGGGCCTGTACCCGGCCTGACGCAGCAGCGCCGGGGCATAGACCTGGGCGACGAGGGAAGCTTTGTCGTCGCTGGCCCCGCGCCCCCACAAGTAGCCGTCGGCGATGTCTCCGGCGAACGGGGGGTGGCTCCATGCGGCGGGATCGCCTGGGTCTACGATGTCCATGTGAGAGTGGAGCATTGTAACGTGTGTCCCTTGTCCGCGCATCAGGCCCACCACGTTTCCCACGGCGTCTCGAGAGACCTCGTCATAGCCCAGGGCCTGCATTTCCGCCAAAATCAAATCGGCTACTTGCTCTTCCTGGCCGGAAAGGCTGGGGGCCTGAACTGCGCGCTGCGCCAGATCAATAATCTGGTTGGCAGCGCCCTTCACAATCGAACGCAGACCTAGTTCGGGCACATTCGCTCCTTCTATTGCACCGGCTCTAATGCAGCCGTATGCCCCGGCGATTACCGGCGCGGGCCCAGAGTGGCGTCATCGATCTCGATGACCTGGTACCCATACGTGTTCAGGACGATGGTATCCTTGTAGCGCGTAACGCGTTTGGCATCTGAGCGATAGAGATGCGTATGACCATGTATCAGGTATCGGGGCTTGTAACGGTCCATCAAGCTCAAGAAGGCATCAAACCCCTGGTGGCACAGGTCGTTGCCATCGTGAATCCCAGCAGGCGGCGCGTGCGTGATGAGAATATCAATGGCCCGCCCATATCGCCAGGTGTTCCACCAAAAGCGAGGGGCGAGGCTCCACGTCAAGAGCTTCATCTCGCTCTGGGAATACTGATGCTCTCCTGGGCGATAGCGCATAGACCCTTCCAGCCCGGCGATCAGCAACCCCTCGTGATTGACCACGCGCCGATGGATATTCTCACACCCCTCAGGCTCTGATTTGTAGCTGCCGTCCATTGCCAGGATGTTATGGGAGGCGTGGTTCCCGTACACATAGTACAGGCGTTTATTGAGCATAGTGACGACGTATTCCAGATAGGAGAACGGCAAATCTCCACAGCTTAACACCAGGTCAATATCGGCGAAGCGCTGCGCGATTACCGGACTCTGCACCAGGTCAACGACTACGTCACTAATGGTTAGGATTTTCATGCTCGCCCTAAATCAGGGACAGGGTAGACTCGACTGTCAGGTGATTGCATCTTTATTATATCTGCCAATGACAACCTTGACAAGGGAGTGGGTGCATCCAATATTCCAGGCGAGCTATGGTGCGCCTACGGTACGCAGCGTTTCGCCGTGGCCGCGTAGGATTTTGGATACATCCGGCGCAAATGGTGTAAACGGCATCCGGGCGCTGGATGGCGAGAGCAGCGGACCGCCTGTTGCCCAGCTTTCGCCTCATAACCTCGCCCGGATGCCGGGAGGAGTGCTTACGGGTAGAGGCCACGCAACTGGATGGCCTTGGCGACGCGCGAGATAGCCTTGATGTACGCGGCTGTGCGCATGCTGACCTGTTCCCGTTGGGAAATGGCATACACCTGGTCAAAGGCGCTGGACATGTATTGCTGTAGTCGGGCGTTTACCTGTGCTTCGCTCCAGAAGAACGACTGCAAGTCCTGGACCCATTCAAAGTAAGAGACGGTGACGCCGCCTGCATTCGCCAGGATGTCTGGGATCAGGAGCCTGCCATTACCGTTCAGGATTTCGTCGGCCTCTGGCGTGGTCGGGCCGTTCGCGCCCTCGACGATTACCTGGGCCTTGATCTGGCCTGCGTTACCGGCGTGGATGGCTCCTTCCAGTGCGGCGGGAACCAGCACATCACAGTCGACGATGAGCACGTCGCCATTGGAGATGGCTTCGGTGTTGGGATAGCCGACCACTGAGCCGGTTTCGGCTTTGTAGCGCAGGACATCGCGCACATCCAGGCCGTTGGGGTTCCAGATGCCGCCGCGCGAATCGCTCACCGCCACGACTATGGCCCCCTGATCTTGCAGCAGGTACGCGCTGATCGCGCCCACATTGCCAAACCCCTGCACGGCAACTCGTGCCCCCTGAATCGGGATGCCTTTGGCCTGAAGGGCGGCCAGTGCAGAGATCATCACGCCACGTCCCGTTGCTTCGGTGCGCCCTTGGGACCCTCCCAGTTCGATAGGCTTGCCAGTGACGATTGCCGAGCTTTGAATGCCAGTGTGCATGGCATAGGTGTCCATAACCCAGGCCATCGTCTGGGAATTGGTGTTGACGTCGGGAGCTGGCACATCCGCCATCGGTCCGATGATGCCGGATATTTCGGTGGTAAAGCGGCGGGTGAGGTTTTCCGTTTCTCTGAGGGACATTTCCTTGGGGTTGCAAACGACCCCGCCCTTGGCCCCGCCGAAAGGCAGGTCTACCACGGCGCACTTCCAGGTCATCCACATGGCAAGGGCCTTGACCTCGTCCAAAGTCACGTTAGGATGGAAGCGGATACCCCCCTTGGCGGGACCGGCGGCTGTGCTGTGCTGCACGCGATAACCAGTAAAAACGCGAATAGTGCCGTCATCCATCTGCACGGGAAAGCGAACGGTCATCTCGCGTTTGGGAGCGCGCATGATTTCTGCGACGCCCGGGTCCAGGTGCAAGTAAGGGAGCGTATTATCGAATTGCTCCACAGCTATTTCATATGCGGATTTCTGTGGCATTGGCGCCTCCTAAGCTCGGAAATGACGGAATCGTGATGCATTGGAGTAGTCACAAAAACATGCGGTATTACTTGGGCATGTTCTGTGCCCATTGCGCTTCCTTGCGCTTGTGGTCACACGACGACATCAGTCTGGTTAACGCTGACCAAGTGCCTGCCGCAACAAGTCTTCTGCGACAGCTACATTGGCTTTGCCGCGCGTGGCGCGCATTACCTGGCCGATGAGGAAGCGCAAGGCGGCCTCTTTGCCACTCTGGAAATCCTCAACTGCTTTGGCATTTGCTGCCAGCACCTCTCGCACGATCTGGCGCAACTGCTCTTCGTCGCTGATCAGAGTCAGCCCTTTACGTTGTACGATAGACGGAGCCGATTCGCCGGTCTCAAACATCTCGACCAGCACGTCTTTGGCGACTGTCGCGTTGATCGTATTGCCAGATACCAGGGCCAACAATTCGGCCAACTGTTCCGGCTTGATCTTGATCTGCCCAATATCTGTGCCGTGTTCTCGCAGCAGGGAAAAGATCTCGCCTGTGAGCCAGTTGGCGATGGTACGAGGCGAGACGGATTTGTCTGCTGCGCGGACGGCTTGCTCGAAATAGTTGGCGATGGCCTGATCTTCGACCAACAGGGCGGCATCCTCGGCGCGCAAGCCATAGTCGGCGGTAAACCGCTCTTGCTTGGCGTCGGGCAGCTCTGGCAGCCGCTCATCAAGCTGCTGCACCCATTCGGGCGTCAGGTGCATGGGCGGCAGGTCTGGCTCGGGAAAATAGCGATAGTCCTCTGCCTCTTCCTTTGACCGCTGGAACACCGTGCAGCCGCAATCCTCGTCCCAGCCCATCGTTACCTGCTGCACCCGGTTCCCCTCTTCCAGCAGGCGCGATTGGCGCTGAATCTCGTAGGCGATGGACTGCCTTACAGCCCGAAAAGAGTTCAGGTTCTTGATCTCGACCTTGGTGCCGAACTCGGTGCTGCCCACGGGCCGCACCGAGACGTTGGCCTCGCAACGCAGAGCGCCTTCTTCCATATTGCCGCTGTTTACACCCAGATAGCGCAGGATGGTGCGCAGCTTGACCAGGTAGCGCCAGGCTTCTTCCGCGCTGCGGATGTCGGCCTCGCTGACAATCTCCATCAGCGGGACGCCAGCGCGGTTAAAATCAATCAGACTGCTGCCGCTCTGGTGGATCAGCTTGGCGGTATCCTCTTCCAGGTGTACACGGCGAATGCCGATGCGTTTGGTCTGGCCATCTGTTTCGATTTCCAGCCAACCGTTGATACAAAAGGGCAGGTCGTACTGAGAGATCTGGTAGCCCTTGGGCAGGTCGGGGTAGGGGTAATTCTTGCGGTCGAACTTGCTAAAGCGGGGAATCTCACAATGGAGGGCCAGGCCGGTACGGAGCGTGGCTTCCACTGCTGCCTGGTTGACCACGGGCAGCACGCCGGGCATTGCCAGACAGACCGGGCAGACGTGGGTGTTGGGTGGTGCAGACGCATAGTCAGCCGAGCACGCGCAGAACATCTTGGATTCGGTAATGATCTGTGCGTGTACTTCCATCCCAATAACGGCTTCGTAATGCATATCCCTCTCCCAGAAACACAAATCCCAAGCGCCATATGCGACAACGTAATATTATACCAGAAAACCCGGGGGCAGAAAATTAAGCGGGGTTGGTGAACGCGGTTGTGAGATACAAGAGCGGCGCGCTCTAGGACGGTTTGCGCGCCACGAACATAATCCGGAAGGTGGTGGGCGACGGTTCGCGGAGCGTGAAGCAGTCGTACATGGCTTCTACGTGCAGCCCCGCGTCGGTGAGCAGCGTGGCGACGTGCTCCGGCGGATAGGCCTGCTCCTGGTGCTCTTCGACGATTTTGCGATAGCAGTCGCCTACCCGCTCAAAGCAGGTGACGACCACGGTGGTGCGTTGCCGCTTGCGGTCATACTCGCTCTGCATGATCATCGACAGGTCGTCCGAATCGGTGAAATAGATTTCGTCGTCCCATATGGAAGCCATCACCCAGGCGGTGTTCATGTCGAACAGGAACAGTCCCCCCGGCTGAAGCAGCCTGGACACAGACCGGAACGTCGCCAGCAAATCCTGGTCGGTCAGCATATAGTTCATGCTGTCGTACAGACAGGTGACGAGATGCGCCTGCTCGGGCAGCACCACCTGGCGCATATCCTGCTGGCTCCAGGTCACCTGGACGCCGCTTTCGTCGGTTTTGGCGCGGGCCTCGGCCAGCATTTCTGCGGAGGCGTCTACCCCGTACACCCGCCAACCGGCCTGGGCCATCGCAATGGCGATGGTTCCCGTGCCGCACGCCAGGTCTAGCATAACCGAGCCGGTCACATGGTGCCGCTCGATGAGCAGGTTCAGGTAGGGGATCATTCGCAGGCTGAACGCCAGTTGCCCCGAATTATCGTATACCCGCGCATAATCTCGATAGATGGACATGAACGCACCAACCCTCAGACTCGTGATGTCGTCATTATAGCCGGGCTGGAGGGCGGGCGTCAAACATGACGGCGCCAACCTGGCGGCGCCAATTTGGCGGCTCTGAATTGACAGCAACAGCACGCAATCTATACTGTACGTATGGAATATACACTAACAAAGGCTGCCTGTACCCTTGCCGTTGCCCAACATCTGGCGATTGCCGAACACGAGAGTCTGGGAGATAGCGCCTACCCTCCGGCCATGATGCTTGAGGTGATCCGTTTGCCGGAGCACTATGCTTATCTGGCCTATGCTGGGGAGCAGCCCGTGGGGTTTTGCTCCTGTTTCGAGACCCCTGCTGACCAGGGGACGCGGTTGGAGGTGGACATGCTGGGCGTTCTGCCGGAGTATCGCCGCCAGGGGATGGCAACCCGGCTGGTTCGGATGGCCCTGCAAGCTGCGCAAGAGCGCGGGGTGCGGGCCTTTCGTGGGGTGGTGGCGGTGGACAACCACAGCTCGCAGCAGGTTTTTGAGCGGGCCGGGTTTCGCCGTTCCGCAACCCCCCATAGGATGCTGGTTTTCGAGCCGGGCCGCAACCCGGCGCGTCGTGTGTATCCTACAGATTGGCGGCTTACAGTGGAGGTGGAGGGGGTCTACCACGCGCCAGGGAGGGAGGGGCCTGCTTTTTACGCGGCTGGGCCTGTGCGCGAGGTGTACCGCCTGATGCAAGGCGACACGCTGCTGGCCCTGGGGGAATGCCTGGCTGTGCAGACTCTGGCGTATCGTGGCCTGTGGGTGGAAAAGCTGTGGGCCGCCTCACCGGAGGCGCTGGGCGCGCTGGCGCACGGCATCGGTCAGCGCGCCGGGGAATTGGGCCTGGATGAGGCGGGCTATCTGGCCCCCGACGTGGCGGAGCAGGCCGATGATCACATCGCGCTGCTGGAAGCGGGCTATCGCTCGTGGGATAACTATTGGATTTACGAGGCCGGGCCGGAATGAGACTGAAAGGCTGGCAGTGGGCGCTGGTTGGCCTGGTGCTCGTGGGGATAGCGGTAGCCGCGTGGCTGCTGTGGCGCGAGGGGTTGTGGCAGGTGTTCACCGACCCGCAGGCCCTGGAAGCCTGGGTCGTCTCGCTGGGCGCGTGGGGGCCGGTGGTCATCGTAGTGGCCGATTTCCTACAGGTGTTGCTGGCCCCTTTGCCGGGGCAGTTCGTGGGTATTGCGGCAGGCTACCTGTATGGCGTGTGGTGGGGCACCGTCCTGGCGATGATAGGGCTGATGCTGGGAACGCTGGTCGCCGTCTGGCTGTCCCGGCTGTTCGGGCGGCCGCTGGCCGAGCGAGTGGCGGGGAAAGAGATGCTGGAGCGGCTGGATGGCTATATGGAGCGCGGCGGCAGCGTGGCCTTGTTGCTGATCTTTTTGATCCCCTTTTTG
>JAAYXX010000021.1 GCA_012515695.1 Chloroflexota bacterium | reverse complement strand
TTGCTGTTCACGGTCAATGCACGGCTGGCCCTCGTCATGGTGGCGGTTATCCCCGTGACGTTTATCGCCTTTGGCGCTTTTGCTGGCCGGGCCATGCCCCTGTTCATGAAAATTCGGGAGCGGCTGGGCAACCTGAACACCATCCTGCAAGAGAACGTGGCCGGGATTCGGGTCGTCAAGGCGTTCGTGCGCGAGGATTACGAGACCCGACGGTATGAGGCGGCCAATCGCGAGTTCTATGACATCAACATCCAGGTGAACCGCATTTTGTCGCTGGCCTTTCCCACAGTTTTCGGCCTGGCGAACATCGCCACACTGTTGATCTACTGGATCGGCGGCTCGCGGGTCATCATAGGGGGGCTGACCATCGGCGAACTGGTGGCCTTTAACAGCTACATGATGCAGGCGTTCTTCCCGGTGATGATGCTGGGCATGATCATCGCCATGATGTCATCGGCGGCGGCCTCCGCCGAGCGCGTATTCGATATACTGGACGCCGAGTCCGAGGTCATCGAAAAGCCGGACGCCATTCCCCTGCCTGCCATCGAGGGGCGGGTGGCCTTTGAGGATGTCACTTTTCGCTACTATCAGGGCGGCGAGCCGGTGCTGAACAAGGTCAGCTTTGTCGCCGAGCCGGGCCAGACCATCGCCCTGTTGGGCGCTACCGGCTCGGGCAAATCCACCATCATCAACCTGATCCCGCGTTTCTACGACGAGACCGAGGGGCGGGTGACGATTGACGGCCACGATGTGCGCGACCTGCAAATTGACTCCCTGCGCGAGCAGATCGGGATTGTGTTGCAGGAAACGACCCTGTTCGAGGGCACTATTCGCGAGAACATCGCCTTCGGGCGACCCGATGCGACCCTGGAAGAAGTCATAGAAGCGGCCAAAGCCGCCGAAGCGCACGACTTTATCACCAGCTTTAGCGAGGGGTACGACACGCGGGTCGGCGAGCGCGGGGTAACGCTATCCGGCGGACAGAAGCAGCGCGTCGCCATCGCACGTGCGCTGATCCTAAACCCCAAAATCCTCATCCTGGACGACTCGACCTCCAGCGTAGACCTGGCTACCGAGTACCGCATCCAACAGGCGCTCCAGCGCCTGATGCAAGGGCGCACCAGCTTTGTCATTGCCCAGCGCGTGGCGACGGTGCTCAATGCAGACCAGATTTTGGTGCTGGACAAGGGCGAGATCGTTGCCAGGGGCGTCCACGAGGAATTGATCGCCAACAGCGAACTGTATACCCAAATATACAACTCGCAGCTTCAGGATGAGCGCGATTTGCGCCTGGACACGGGCACAATATCGCCTGCGGAGGTGCAAGCATGAGTCATCCAATGGCAGTCCAACCGACCAAGATTCAAGACCCAAGCAAAGTGGCGCGTCGCCTGCTGCCCTATCTGGCCCCCTTCAAGGCCAAGCTGGCCCTCATCGGGGTGCTGCTCATAGTGGGCACGCTGGCCGAGTTGGCTGGCCCCTATCTGATCGGCGTAGCTGTGGACCAGTTCATCGACCCCGCCGAGGGGATACAGCGCGCGGCATGGCTAACCGCGCTGTTGGGGGACGGGGTGAGCCGCCTCCAGGGCCTGAACGTCGTGATGGGGCTGCTGGCCGTCACCTTTTTGTTGAGTTGGGCGCTCCAGGTGTTCCAGTTCCGCCTGATGGTACGCATTTCACAGTCTATGCTGCTCAAGCTGCGTTCGCAGATATTTGAACATATCCAGAGCCTATCACTAAAGTTTTTTTCCAGCCACGAAACCGGCGACCTGATGAGCCGCCTGGCGAACGATACGCAGATCATCAACCAGATGTTCGGCGAAGGCTTGATGCGGATTTTGCGGACCACGTTGACCCTGGTGGGCATTGTGGCATCTATGATCTCGCTCAACTGGCGTCTGGCGCTGGCCTCTTATACCGCCCTGCCGCTGGTGTTGCTGCTAACCCTCGTGTTCTCTCGGCGCGTGCGCTCGGCCTATCGCCAGACGCGCAGAACCATCGGCGAGGTGAGCGCCGAACTACAAGAGAACATCTCGGGCGTGCGCGAAGTGCAGGCGTTTAGCCGCGAATCGCACACCATGCAAGAGTTCCAGGAGGTCAACGCCCGCAACCGGACGGCCAACGTGCAGGCCGAAACGCTGTCGTCCTTTTTGATGCCCGCGCTGGATGTGTTGACGACCATCGCCCTGGCTATCGTGACCGGCTTTGGCGGCTATCTCTTCCTGATGTATAGCCCGCCGCTGGTCTCCATCGGTCTCATCGTGTCCTTCCTGACCTACACCCGGCGGTTCTATATGCCCATCAGCGAGATGGCCAACATGTACGCCCAGTTCCAGGCAGCCGTCGCTGGGGCCGAACGCATCTTTGACCTGCTGGATGTCCAGCCAGAGGTGATGGATGCTCCCGACGCCATCGCCCTGCCGCCAGCCGAGGGGCACATCGAATATGATCACGTCTCGTTCCGCTACACGGAGAACGAGCCGGTATTGCAGGACGTTTCGCTCAAGGTGGAACCCGGCCAGATGGTGGCCCTGGTGGGGCCTACCGGATCGGGCAAGACCACGATGGTCAGCCTGCTCATGCGGTTTTACGATGTGGACGAGGGAGCCATCCGCATTGACGGCCACGACCTGCGCGAGATCACAAACGCCAGCTTGCGCGAGCAAATCGGCATGGTGCCGCAAGACACCTTTTTGTTCTCTGGCACCATCATGCAGAACATTCGCTACGGGCGGCCCGATGCCACCGACGAAGAGGTGATCGCGGCGGCCAAGCTGGCGAATGCCCATTCCTTCATCGAGCGGCTGCCCCAGGGCTATGAGACGCAAGTGGGCGAGCGCGGGGCCACGTTGAGCCAGGGATATCGGCAATTGTTGGCTATTGCGCGGGCGGTGCTCAACAACCCGCGCATCCTCGTGCTGGACGAGGCCACCAGTTCGGTGGATACGCGCACAGAGTTGCTGATCCAGCGCGCGCTGGCGGAACTGCTCAAGGGGCGCACCAGCATCGTCATCGCCCACCGCCTGAGCACCATCCGCAACGCCGATCAGGTGATCGTCATTCAAAACGGGAAAATCGTCGAGCGGGGCACGCACCAGACGTTGCTGGCCCAGGGCGGCGTGTACCACGGCCTGTATATGAGCCAGTTTCGCCGCCAGGAAGAGGAAGCTCAGGCCGAGCCAGCCAACGCCGAGCCTTCTGCGGGTGAAGAGCTGGACCTATCCGCGTCGTCCATCGCGTGAAAAGACAGCACCCTCTCCCAGTGGGTTCAAGGGCGGACAGGTAGCCGCGCCATCCTGGCGCGCCTACAAATTGGACCGCCGGCTTCCAGCCGGCATAATACAAGCCGCCAAGGATGGCGGCGGTCCAACTCCCGCTTCACAAGAAGCAGCACCCTCGCCCTTTGGGAGAGGGCATCTGGTTCCTTCTCCCTGGGGAGAAGGTTAGGATGAGGGAGAGCCGCGGGTGAGGGTATGCCTACACAAAAAACTCACCAATCATGGAAACCGCGCCTACGGGAACATCACCGCTTTAACACGCACAGCGCATCCAGCGTCACCCACTTGCTGGGCTGATTGCGCTTTTCTATCGGCCACGTGCGAGAAGTCGAGCCGCACACCCAGCGCCCCTGCGCGTCCTGGCGCTCCAGCACCAACTTGAGCAGCGGCGCGCACCGCGCATCACGCGCATAGCCGTGCATCGCCAGCGCCCTCAGCGCACTGAGCAGGTCCCACGCGCGCGGCACCCCAAAGGTGAGCCAACGCTTGTGCTCTCCATCGAAATCATACCTGGCATCCAGCAGCGCATCCGCCAAACGCTGCACCACGCGCTCGGATTGCGCCGAGCGCATATCCGCCGGGAGAACCGCCAGCGCCTTGAGCGCCGCGATAGCCCCCCACAAACACGGCTGATGCTGGTATCGCCCACAGACGAGCGCGTTGTCGGCGGACATGCTTTCGACGAGGAACGCAAAAGCGGCCCGCACGCGGGGATCATCTCCCAGGCCGAAATACACCAGCATGGGCAGGCGCCCGCCAGTGGTACAGGGGAATATGCCGCTGCGGATGTTCCTGGTCATGGAAAAGCCGCCGCTCGCGTGCTGGCAATTCCTGAGCAGCGAGTCACAGCCAGCAGCAGTACGCTCGTCCGGAGGGACGCCGAGCATATGCAGCATGGCAAGCACGCCCATCGTCCCCTCAGCGCTATAGGGCCTGGTCTCATCGGCTCCCCAATGCCCCGCCGGTTGCTGAAGCGCGAACAACTGCTGCACCAGCGGTTGCCGGGCAATGGCCGCCCTGGTAGCCTGCACATCCGGGTCGTTCGCGGGGCGGTCGAGCAGGTCAACCAGCGTCCAGTAGCGCACAGACGGGTTCTCGGCATCGAGCAGCCAGCCCAGCGGATCGCCATTCAGACGGTCTTGCCATTGGAGCATGTCAACCCCTTTCTTGCCGCGCCCCCCAGCAGCTATAGAACCTGACAGCCGGGACAAATGTAGAACCTGCAAATCGCGGCCAGAAGATACAGCATCGGTTTTATGCGCTGGCGGGAGGCAGCCTGCTACTCAGTCGTCGGCTACGCTGCTGCGATGTGCCTGGCCCAATCCGCCGCCCGGTCCAGCTCGCCGTCGCGCAGAGGTCCTTCCGAGTCTAGCACATAGAACCCCTCCGGCTGGGCGACCAACGTGCCCCCCTTCTGCTGGAGCTTTTTCGCCATCGGGTCGGCGGCATAGCCAAACATCTTGGCAAAGAACTTGAGCACGCCACCGCCCGATTTCACGTCTTCAGGGGCAATGCGCGTATCAAAGGCAGCTACCTTGATCCCTCGCAACCCTTCGGCGGGAATCGCGTCCAAAAATGCCTTGGTATTCGGCGAGGGCCTGAACGCCCGGGTGGGCGAGCCAACAATCACCAGGTCAAAGCCAGCCAGTTGGTCTGGCGTAACATCAGTGACCCGGCGCACCTCCACATCGCCAGCCGACTGGAGCGCCTCTCCAACTGCGCGGGCGATCTGCTCCGTGTTACCAAAGAACGAATCGTACACTACCAGAGCTTTCATCGCGCCATACTTCCTTTCCCACACTACTTATTGCTTGGCCTCTCGCGCCAACTACCAAAACCTTCGGGCGATCAACACCGACAACACGATCCAGGAGATGAGTGACTGCCGCGCTTTTGTGCGCCGGGATAGCGTGCCTGCAACGAGCGCCTATATCGCAGGCCCCTCGTA
>JAAYXX010000164.1 GCA_012515695.1 Chloroflexota bacterium | reverse complement strand
GGCCTCGACTGCCATCGGGTACATCGGAACACGCAAAGTCACCCGCGTGCCTTGCCCCGGCGCGCTCTGCACATCCATCCGGCCACCCACCATTTCCAGCCGCTCCTGGATGCTGAACAGGCTAAAGCCCCCTTCTTCGGCCCGGCCTACTTTTTCGGGGTCAAAGCCCGCGCCCTGGTCCGTGACCACCAGTTCCAGTTCATCCCCGGCCAGCCGCCGCAGCCGGACAGTAGCCCGGTTCACCCCCGCATGTTTGACGACATTGAACAGCAACTCGCGCGCCGCCTGGAACAACATCGCCCGAATGTTCTCCGGGGTCACGTTGTGCAAATCCTCGGCATCCACATCCACCAGCAAACCATGCTTCTCCTGCATCCAGCGGCTCAACCAGTGCAGCGCAGGGCCCAGACCGGCGTCGTACAACACGGGCGGGCTTAGTTCGGCGGTCAAGGAGCGAGAGGTGTCAATGGCCTCCCCCAAGACCTGGTCCAGTTGCTCCGCCGTCTGCTGCAAGGACGCTTCTGTCAGTCGTCGCTGCAAGGTGTTCACGCTCAGCCGCGCCGCCACCAACAATTGCTGCAAATGATCGTGCAGCACGCGGGCCAGCCGCCGCCGTTCGCGCTCTTCTGCCCGGCTCAATTCGGATGCCAGCGCCCGCAACTGGACCGTTCGCTCGGCCACGCGCTGTTCCAGCGTGTCGGTCAACTCTTTCAGGCGCGCCTCGCTCTGCCGAATCAGCTCTTCCGCCTGGCGCTGCTCTGTAATATCGCGGCCCACCACCACCAAAGCTTCCGGCTCGCCCCGCTCATTGGTGATGAGTCGGCGGCTATCGCTGAACCAGTGCCACTCGCCGCTTTTCACCCGCCAGCGATACTCCATCGGTCGGCGATTTTCGTCCGGATGCTCCGCCTCCTCCTGCAAACGGCGCTGGACGATAGCCCGATCGTCGGGATGTACCCTTGCCAGCACCCCATCCAAGCCCATGTCTATCATTTCTTGCATGGAAAAACCGGTGATGGCTTCGGCGGAAGGGCTAAAGAAATCGTAGCAGCCAGTCTTGAAATCAATCCGATAAATAGCATCCTGCGAATTCATGATTACTTCGCGCAGGCGAGCTTCGCTCTCTGCGCGGGCCTGCTCGGCCTTTTTTTGCTCGGTGATGTCGCGAATGGCCCCCACATGGGCCACGGGTTTGCCATCGCCATTGCGCACCAGTGCCCGCTGCACGCTCATCCAGCAGTAGCGGCCCTGCTTGCTCTTCCAGCGATACTCGACCCTGTCCGCCGGGCGCTCCTCCTTGCTATGTATCAGCGCCTCGTTATGGGCCAGATAATTCGCTCGATCCTCCGGATGGATGTGCTCCAGCAAATCCTCAATGTCCATCTGCAGCAGTTCTTCCGGCGCAAAACCTGAAATATCCTGGATGGCCGGGCTAAAGTATTCGTATCGTGCAGCCTGCACATCATAGCGATAGATGGCGTCTCGCGAGTTCTCCAGCACCTCACGCAGGCGAGCCTCGCTTTCGCGCAGTGCCTGCTCGGCCTTTTTCTGCTCGGTCACGTCACGAGCGACGCTGCCCACCATCCAGCCGCGTTCGGTTTTGATGGGGAACATGACCACCTGCACATCGCGGCGCGTGCCATCGGGTCGCCTGACATGGCCATCCATGATACGATTCAACCAATCGCCCTGACCGGTTTGCAGAAGGTTCATCACCTGCCCATGCACGCGCTCTCGCATATTCGGCTCGGCCTGGGCTTGTTCCGGCAACAGGCCAAAGAGAATGTCCGACATGCGCATGCCCAACGCCTGCTCTTTGGGAATGCCGGTGATCCTCTCCAGCGAAGGATTCCATTCGACCACTACGCCCGATTCGTCCAGCAGCGAAATGCCGTCGGTCGAGTTGTCGATCAGGTTCCGTAATTTGCGCTCGCTATCGCGCAGAGCAAACTCGGCCTCTTTTTGCTCGGTCACGTCGCGGGCGCTGACGACGATGGCTTGAGGCTGCCCCTTGTCATCGCGAATCAAGGTGCGGCTCAGATCGAACCAGCGATACTTGCCTTCCCCAGCCTTCCAGCGATAATCGGCCCGATCTCTGGGGCGCTCCTCGTCGCTCTCCCACAACGCCTTGGTGCGGGCATAGTATAGGGGCTGATCGTCTGGATGCAGCAGCGATATAATATCCTGGCGAGTCATATTGATCAGCTGCTCGCGCAGATAGCCAGTGATGTGCTCGCTGACGGTGCTCACATACTCCAGCCGATTGGTGGACAGGTCAATGCGATAGATAATGTCCTGGGCATTCTCCAGCACCTCGCGCAGGCGCGCTTCGCTCTCCTGAACAGCCTGTTGCGCCTCCTTGCGCTGGGTGATGTCACGCACAACGCCTACCAGCGCCAAGGCCCGCTCCTCCTCATCGAGCGCCAGGCGCAAGTTGAGGCTGAACCAGCGATAGGTTCCATCTCGGACCTGCCAACGAAATTCGATAGGTTCACGAGTGGCCTGGGGGGCTGTCTGCGCTTGGCGTTTGTAGCGCAGGTACGCCTCGCGGTCGTCCGGGTGTACCCTCTCGTCGACCTGAGCCGGGGTCATCTCTCGTAGCTCTGCCAGCGTAAAGCCAGTGATCGCCTCCATCGAGGGGCTGAATAGATCATACCTGCCGCTACGCAGATTCAGCCGCTGGATACCTTCGCGGACGTTATCCAGGACGCTACGAAAACGCTCCTCGGCCTCCCGCACAGCTTTGTCCGCCTCGGCCCGCTGGCGAATATCGCGAATGGACCAGCGCAACTCGAGAGTCTCTGCTACGGTGGCAACAGTCACCGCCGCCGGGAATACCTCCCCGCCACGGGGTTGCAACAGCAGTTCCCAATCGTTGACTTGCCCCACTTCCCTCAGGTGGTCTACTAGCGCGTGAAAAAGCCAGAGCTGATCCTTGGGGACATAGCTCTCCAGCCTATCCCCCACGATCTGCTCCACCGGCGTGCCCAGCAATCTCCCCGCCGCGCTGTTGGCCTCGCGGATCACTCCCTGTTCATCGGTGACAATATAGCCATCGGGGGCGAACTCGAATAGCTCCTGATAGCGCCGCCGTTCAATTTCCGTTAGTTCGTTGGCACGCTGCAAATCCGTATTGCGGGCTTCCAGCTCTTGGGCCAATCTCTGGGCTTCTTCCAGCAAACGCGCCCGCTCCATCTCGACGGCGTAGCGTTGGGTGATATCCTGCGCGGTCACTACGCCCAGAATGATCTGCCCCTTGGCGTCGCGCACCGGCCCACCGGAGAAAGAGCCGATCTTGGTGAGCGAAATATCCTTGCGCTTTACCCGAATTTCGATATTGCGAAAAACATCCCCGCGCAAGCTGCGCAAGATGGGCCATTCCTCCAGCGGGAGCGTTCTCCCCGATAGGTCCTCCAGTTCGAACACTTCCGGGTAGCGCGCCACATCCTTGGGCGCTTCGTCAAAGCTGGCATAGCCCAGCATCGCCAGGCCAGCCCGGCTAGCCAACACCAGACGTCCCTGAGCGTCATAGATGCTCACCCCGTCGGACATGCTGCTGATTACCGCTTCGAGCTTGGCGCGGTTCTCCTCCGCTATAGCGCCCAGTTCCTCAATCCGCTGGCGGGCCTGTTTTTGCGCGGTAATATCCTCCACCACGACGACGCGATACGGCGGATGCGCGTCCAGAGCCAGCCAGGAAACCGTGTTCCCCCAAATCACCCGGCCATCCTTGCACTGGTAGCGCTCCTCGATACTGTAGCTAGGGGTTTCCCCGGCCTTCAAACGGGCCAGTTGCTCCTGCTCCCTGGCCCAGTCGTCAGGATGCACCAACTCGGCGACAGGACGCTCCACCAACTCGTCGCGGGTGTAGCCCAGCATGTCGGCCAGCTTTTGATTCACGTCGATGATGCGTCCATCCAGCCTCGCCCGTGCGATGCCTACCGCAGCACGGTCATGGATGATGTGAAACCGGTCCTGGGTATATACCTCGGACAGATCACCCACGTGCCTATTCTGATTACCCTGCTTACCTTTCTCGTCCAAATGGATGCCCCCATATTGGGAATCCTAAAAACGGAATTCCTCGGACCAAGAATTATGCCAGATTCAACATAATATGTAAAGTATGCATTTCGTTCTATGCCAGATCCCTGGTCGCTCCCTTGCGAAAACCGGTCGGCTCGTACCTTGGTGATGGCGACAACGCCAGTGCCAAGAAACGAGCATTTGTAGTAACGAGTGCTCAGAAGGATGTGGTAAAGCCCATCCGGCGACCTTCGCCACGCCGCCCCAGGAATGCGCCCAACGTAGGATGATCCAACCATGAATTCTTTAAACCATAGAAATAGTCAACCAGCCGGTCCGCCGCATGGGCGCCGGTTTCCGCGATGGTGTCCAGGTCCAGCCACTCGTGAAAGAGAGCAGTGGGGTCGCCAGTCTCGGGATAGCAGAACATCTCGCACACATACCGACCATTCAGCAGCCGTTCCACCGCCACGTCAATGCTGGGCTTGGCCCCGGCGCTACGGCTGCGGTAGAGAAACAGCTTGCCCGCAAGCCTGTCGCCATACAAACCCTCGCCATCCGAGTCGCGCAGCCAATAGATGTCCGACGGCGCAATGATGACCAGTTCGGCCTTGTTGAGCGTGAAATCGAGCTGCAAGATACCTCCATTCAGATCGGTTTCTCTGCACGCGCACGCCCCTTCCACGCCAGCCTCCACAGCCTCGTCGGAAAACTCGCGTAGCCGTTGAAAGAACCCGTCCCGAAATGCCAGGTACACGCGCAGAGTTTCCTCCTTGCCTTCTTTTTCCTCCTCCTCTTGCTTCTTGATCTCATCGACTCGCATTCTCTCACCTCGCTTGTGCTCCAATTTCGTCTCCGTCTTGTATCGAGATACCGGATTGCATACGGCGGTAGACTATCTGGCCGCGCCTGCCATTAGCCCAGGGGCCAGGCTTGCGCCCAACGCACGGTGGTCACAATAGGGGTATAGCGATCAGCACGCCAGAGGAGAACGGGGAACAACGGCAAGCGAGCGCAATGTGGGAGGATCAGACGAAAGGTGAAAGTGTGGGCATCGCAAAGTGGCAAATTCAGCGGCATTCGACCACCCGTGGGACAACCGCGCGCCCAGTATAACATGAGGATTCACCGCATACAAGTATATGCGTCAATCCCGAAAGCGAGAGGGTCCCGAATCAGTTGCCTTTAGAAAAGAACCGCTTACAATTCAATCCGTGATGTACCCGACACAGACGTGTCTGGTAAAAACGGACAGTTCGGGGGAACGCAGGACAGGCTCTCCCTCGAACCGTCCGTAACGCCTGGCGCCTCCTCTCGCCACGTACACCGAGCTTGCCCACTCCCTCTCGCACCAACACCAACTTTTGCATGCCCGCGCGCCCTGCCACCGCCATTGCTCAATAGCGCCAACATTTGGTTATCGCGAAAAAAGCGAGGTAAATGCAAGTCTCCTCGCCAGCGGATCACCCTTACCCACCACGGCCACGCCCTTGCCCCAGCATTTTCTCCGCGAAAAGTTGGTGCCATTAACCGCCGTTGCTGGCGCCAGGAGCGCGAGGAGATCGGCTAGATGATAGACGGAGCCATTGGAGAGTCGTGAGTAAGGTAATGGAGCGAACGACGACGAGGCGGGCGACCACAGAACCGCCCTCGTCGGATGTGGCGGCATTGCCTGCCGAACAGGTCTATGCTGCCCTGGATAGCCGACCCGATGGGTTGACGCAGGCCGAAGCCGAGCAACGGCTGGAGCGCTATGGCCGCAACATGCTGCGCGAGGTTCAAGGCCCCTCACTCTGGTTGCGCTTCCTGTCCAACTTTACCCATCTGATGGCGATTCTGCTCTGGGTAGGCGGCATTGTGGCCCTGTTCGCGGGATTGCCCGAACTGGCAATTGCCATCTGGCTGGTGAACGTGATCAATGGGCTGTTCGCCTTCTGGCAAGAGTTCAAGGCCGAACGCGCCACAGAAGCCCTGCGCCAACTGCTCCCCTCTTACGTCCGCGTGTTGCGCGACGGTCTGGAACAGCGCATCCTGGCGGAAGAGCTGGTCCCCGGCGACGTGATGCTGCTGGCCGAAGGGGATCGCATTTCGGCTGATGCCCGCCTGGTGGAAGAATCGTCCCTACGCACCGACCAGTCTACCCTGACCGGCGAGTCGCGGCCCGTACGCAAGATCGCAGACGCCGTTATGCGCGAAGATATGGCCCGACTCGAGTTCCCCAATCTGATCTTTGCGGGCACAAACGTGGCCGCGGGCACGGGCAAAGCCGTCGTGTCTACCACCGGCATGGACACCGAGTTTGGCCGCATCGCCAATCTGACCCAGGCTGTGGGAGGAGACCTCAGCCCGCTGCAAAAGGAAATGGAGCGCATGACCCGCATCGTCAGCGTGGTGGCGGTGAGCGTTGGTATCCTGTTTTTCATCCTGGCCATTGCCCTGACCAACATTTCTCTCCTGGATGGCTTTATCTTTGCTCTCGGTATGATCGTGGCCTTTGTGCCAGAAGGGCTGCTACCCACCGTCACGCTGTCCCTGGCAATGGGAACCCAGCGCATGGCCGACCGCCACGCCCTGGTCAAACGCCTGTCTGCCGTCGAGACCCTGGGCAGCACGACGGTCATTTGCACAGACAAGACTGGCACCCTCACCCAGAACGAAATGACCGTGCGTAACATCTGGTTCGGCGGGCGAGAGTGCCGAGTTACCGGCGTCGGCTATGAACCCAACGGCCAGATCATCGACGAGCAGGGGCAGGCCGTGCCCCCCGGCACCGACCAGGACCTTACCGAGCTACTACGCGACGCCGCCCTATGCAACAACGCCCGGCTCAACCCTCCCACAGAAGAATCTCCCCGCTGGTCCATCCTGGGCGACCCTACCGAGGCCGCCCTGCTGGTCGCGGCCATCAAGGGCGGGCTAGACCTGAGCGAAATGTCCCAGCAGCGCCCACGCCTGCGCGAACTGCCTTTCGAATCGCGGCGCAAGCGCATGTCCGTCATCAGCGAGACCGAGACCTCCGTAATCGGCTATACCAAGGGCGCGCCCAAAGAAGTGCTAGACCTGTCCAGCCGCATCCGCATCAACGGCGAGGATGTGCCCCTGGACGATACCTGGCGCGAGCAGGTCATGGCGACCAACGACGCCTATGCCCGCCAGGGCTTGCGCGTGCTGGCGGTAGCGGCCAGCGGCGTACCAGAGGTCTGCTCCGGGCTGCAACCCGTGAGCGCCTGCACCCCTGAATCGGTAGAACGCGACCTGATCCTCCTGGGGCTGATCGCCATGATGGACCCCCCACGGCCCGAAGTGGTAGACGCCGTGGCCCGCACTCGCGACGCCGGTATCCGCGTCATCATGATCACCGGCGACTATGGGTTGACCGCCGAAAGCATCGCCCGGCGCATCGGCATCGTGCGCGGGCAGGTGCGCACCATCACTGGCGTGGAACTGGGCCACATGGATGATCAAGAGCTGGAAGAGGCGCTGTCAGAGGAGGTGATTTTCGCCCGCTCGGCCCCGGAGGACAAGCTGCGCGTGGTGAACGCGTTGCAGTCGATGGGTGAGATCGTGGCCGTCACCGGCGACGGGGTGAACGACGCGCCCGCCCTCAAAAAGGCGGATATCGGCGTAGCAATGGGCATCGCTGGGACGGATGTCGCCAAGGAGGCCGCCGACATGATCCTCACCGACGACAACTTTGCCTCCATCGTCAGCGCAGTGGAAGAGGGGCGCGGCGTATATGCCAACATCAAGAAATTCACCACCTACATCCTGACCAGCAACACGCCGGAAGCCGTGCCGTTTATCCTGTTCGTACTCAGCGGGGGCGCTATTCCCCTGGCCCTGACCGTCCTGCAAATCCTGGCCATTGACCTGGGCACCGATATTGTGCCCGCCCTGGCGCTGGGAGCCGACCCGCCGGAGCCGGGCCTGATGGACAAACCACCGCGCAGCCGCCGGGAGCATGTCATCAACGGCCCCTTGCTGCGCCGGGCCTATCTGATTCTAGGCCCCGTAGCGGCCCTGGCCGCTATGGCAGCCTTCTATTACCAGTATTGGACCAACGGCTTTGCCGGGCAGTTCGTCAACCTGCCCGACACGGGACCGCTCTACCGCTCCGCCACGTCTATGGCGCTGGCTGGCGTGGTGATGGCCCAAATCGGCAACCTCTTCGCCCAGCGCACCGAACGCGAGTCCTTCTTCCGCTACAGCCTGACCAATAACCCCCTGATTTGGGTTGGCATCGCCAGCGAGATCGTGATAATCTTGGCTCTGGTCTATTTGCCTCCTTTGCAGAGAATATTCGATACGGCGGCTTTTCCCCTGCGGAACTGGCTATTCCTGGTCGCCCTATCCCCATTGTTGCTAATCACCGATGAAATCCGCAAAGCCATTGTGAGAAGGCGTTCGTAAGGAGAGAAAGGAATGAAAATCATCATTATCGGCTGCGGGCGCGTGGGGTGTGGGCTGGCCGAGGCGCTGACACTACAGCGTCACAGCGTCACCGTAATCGACCGAGACCCCGCCACCTTTGAGCGGTTGGGGCCGCATTTCGTGGGGCGCACCATAACCGGCATCGGCTTTGACCGAGAGGTGTTGCTAGACGCGGGCATCGAGCGGGCCGACGGCCTCTCCGCCGTCACCGAAACGGACGAGACCAACGCGGTCATTGCGCGCATCGCCCACCTGGTATTTCGCGTGCCCCGCGTAGTCGCCCGCCTGTATGACCCGCGCAAGGCCGACATTTACCGCCGCCTGGGGGTGCAAACCATCGCCCCCGTGCCGTGGGGCGTGGAGCGCATGGCCGAGATGCTCACCTATTCCGCAATGGGCGAGACGCGCGCGCTGGGCACTGGCGGCGTGGAGGTGATCGAGTTGGAGGTTCCCTCACATCTGGTGGGCCACACCGTGCGCGAACTGACCGTGCCCGGCGAGATTCAGGTCATCGCCGTGAGCCGCACCAATGAAACGTTTATCCCCTCGCCGGGAACCATCTTTCGCGATAGGGATGTGCTCCACCTGACGGTGGCGGCGGGCGCTACCGGGCAACTGCGGGATTTACTAGGGTATGCCTGAGGCTTTCCTCTTCCACATTCTACCGGAGCGCCGGCAAGCTCCCTCGCCCTTTGGGTTCAGAGGCGGGCAGGTAGCCGCATCTTGTAGAAAGTCCGCGCCAGAATGGCGCGCCTACTACCGAAGGTGCGGCAGCGCCATCAAGTTGGCGAGGCGGGGGGTAAGGGTATGAATCGGGGCCATGTTTGGATGGCGATGAGCAGGAGGGTTCCATGCGCGTAATCATTGTGGGCGGAGGCAAGGTCGGCAGACACCTCGCGATGCTGCTGCTAGACGAGGGGCATTGGGTGCGGGTGATCGAAATAAGCCCGGTGCAAGCGCCGCGCCTGTACCGCTATCTGCCCGAAGAAGTCGTGCTGCTGGGCAGCGGGACAGACCCCGACATGCTAGAGGCGGCAGGCATCCGCCGGGCAGACGTACTGGCCGCGGTGACCGGCGAGGACGACGCGAACCTGGTGGCCACCACGCTGGCCCGGTTCGAGTTTCACGTGCCGCGCATCATCGGGCGGGTGAACAACCCCCTCAACGACTGGCTGTATATGCCCGAAATGGGTGTGGATGTGGCAATCAATCAGGCTGACCTGATGGGGCGGCTGATTATGGAAGAGATGTCTATGGGCGACATGCTCACCCTGGTCAAGCTACGCAAGGGGCAGTTCTCGCTGGTGGAGGAAAAGGTGGACGTGCACTCCCCGGCGGCGGGTCAGGCTGTCCGCGACCTGCCGCTGCCAAGCGATTCGGTGCTGGCGGCAGTCATTCGCAAGGGGGACTTGTTGATTCCGCGCGGCGATCTGGTATTGCAGCCCGCCGACGAGGTAATCGCCGTCGTCAGCAACGCCGCCCGCCCCCAACTGAACGCGCTGTTGAGCCGGATGGAGTGAGGGGGGCTATACCACGCTGTCGCCGCAGTCGTCTCGCCTTCCGGGGCAGCGAGTGCCTGACCGCGAGACGCAGTCAGGGGCGAGACATACTCCCCCGCCCCTGCAACGCGCCAGTCACGAAGCATTCGCGAGCGGTCGGGCCACCCAGGACGACAGCGTCCACAGCAGCGCGTCGGGGGTCTCGCTGGTCATCAGGCGACGGCGCAACAAGGCGGCGTCGGGCCAGCCCTGCACATACTTGATCAGGTGCTTGCGAAACAACACCAGCCCATTCTGCTCACCGTAATAGGCCAGCATCATCTCGAGATGGTGGCGAATCATCGCCAGCCGTTGCTCGTGCGAAACGCTGGCGGCGTCGCGTCGAGCAAAAATCCACGGGTTGCCCACGGCCCCCCGCCCGATCAGCACCCCCTGACAGCCCGTCGCCCGCTTGATGGCGGCGATATCCTCCGGGGCGCGCACGTCCCCATTCGCCAATACCGGCACACGCACCGCCTCGCGCACCTCGGCGATGGCCTGCCAATCAGCCTGACCACCATACCCCTGTTCCCGCGTACGCCCATGCACCGCAATCGCCGCGATGCCGCTATCCTCCAGAATGCGGGCCACCTCCAGGTGGTTGCGGGTCTGCTCGTCCCATCCCAGCCGGATTTTGGCCGTCACCGGCACAGGAACCGCCTGCACCAGTCGGCTAACCATCTGCCCGATCAAAGGCGGGTCGAGCAGCAACGCCGATCCCCGCCCGCGCCGCGTCACATGCCGCGCCGGGCATCCCAAATTCAGGTCAATCAGGTCAGGCTCCAGCTCCATGACACGCTGGGCCGCCTCTACCAGCGTGTCCGCGTTGTTACTGAGCAACTGGATAGCCATAGGCCGCTCTTCGGGGAGAAAGCGTAGCAACTGGTTGGTATGATTCGAGCCATACAGCGTGGCCTCGTCGAGGATCGACGAAGTATAGCTCATCGCCGCCCCCATCCGCCGACAGATCAGCCGGTAAGGGACATCAGAATAGCCCACCATCGGGGAGAGTATCAGATCGCCATGAATTGCGACGTTACCAATCGTGAATGTAGGTTCGATAATGCTCATTGATATCTGCGATAGCTGCGAATAATCGGGCCGGAAACAGGCGCGCGCGCCATCCGGCCAAAAACAGGATACACCAGGCCACAACAAGACGCCGAGATCACAAGCACCTTGCTGGACAACCATTCATTATAGCATAAACCCCCGAGCGCACCGAACCGCTCGACGGGGCATTTGCGGCTGCCGCGAGCACACAGTTGCGACAGTGTTGTCATTCTCGTTCTTGGCAACGGCAGCGATTTGGACTAATATGGCAACCGTATGCGCCCAACAAGCGGCTGGAGGAAACCATGTCACGGTATCATGTGCGGGCTGTGCATTGCGACCATCGGGCCAACGACGAAGAAATCTATGAGGCGCTCCGGCAGGCCACGCTGCCCTTGACGGAAGCCTGGCGCAAGCTCCAACGCGCCCAGCGCATCACGATCAAGCTCAACCAGGCATGGGAGCCTCATAGGCTAGTGACCCTGGGTGGCCGCCTGCAGGAACTGGTAGACTATAGCGTCGCACGCGCCACATTGCGCCTGCTGCGCGAGAACACCACTGCCGAAATCGTTTGCGTCGAGATCGCCACGATGGCGCGGGATGGCAAGCACTCCTTTGACGAAACCATGACCCTGCTACCCGTGCTGCGCGAGTTTGACGTGCCGATCATCAATGGCAACGAGCCGCCGCACGTCGTCGCGCAGGTTCCAGGGGGCGGGGCCATGTTCCGCCAATACCTGCTGCCCGCCGCTGTGGTAGATACAGACGCGTTCGTCTCGGTCCAAAAGATGAAGAACCACTACTTTATGGGCGTCACCCTCTGCCTGAAGAACCTGTTCGGCCTGCCGCCGCTCCCCCCGCATGGTCGCGCACGCACCTACTTCCACCATCTGGTGCGCCTGCCCTATGTGCTGGCCGACCTGGGCCAGATCATCAACCCCACCCTGAACATCATTGACGCGCTGGTGGGCCAGTCGTGCCGGGAATGGGGCGGCGAAGGGCGCATTACCAATACCCTTATCGCCGGAGATCACGTCATCGCCACCGACGCCTGCGGGGCCTATCTGATGGGCCATGATCCCTTGGGCGACTGGCCCGCGCCGCCTTTCCGCCGCGACCGGAACGCCCTCCGCATCGCCCACGAGATGGGGTTTGGCACAGCCGACCTGAGCCAGATTGACTTCCAATCTCAAGTCACCCCGCCGCTGGCCGCCTTTGACAGCGATCAGACCGACTCCCCCGAGATGGTCAGTTCCTGGCACCGCTCCATGTGCGAGCAGGCGCTCTATTACCGCGATCACCGGGAGCAGTTCGCCCAGTATGCAGGCGAGTACATCCTCCTGCAGAACGGTCAGGTCGTATGGCATAGCGAGGACAGCGAACTTCAGTACAGCCGCCGCATCCTGGCGGGCGAGCGCAAAATGGACGCCTTGTGGTTCAAATACATAGACCCGGAGGAAGCCGAGGGCGAACACTTGGAGGTATACGAACGCACGCTGGCCCGTTTGCAGGCCCGCGACGCCTGAACGCGCCGACAAACCCAGGGCTGTCCATTTGCATGACAACCCTATTCGCAGTTTCAACATCACACGGAGGCATCAAGCCACAATGTCCAGTCAAGAGTATCAGGTTCGAGCCGTCCACTGTGATCATCAGGCCGATGATGATCAAGTCTACGAGGCCCTGCTGCGGGCTACAATGCCCCTGGAGAACACGTGGGCCAAGCTCAAGGCCGCCAAAACCATCGGCATCAAGTTCAACCAGGCATGGGAACCCGACAAGATTCTCTACCATGCCGGGCAGATGCAAGAGCTGGTCAGCCGCCGCGTAGCCCGCGCCACGCTGCGCCTGCTGCGCGAGAACACCACCGCCGACATCATCTGCTCCGAGATCAGCGTGTTCAAGAAGGACCGCGATCCCGAGCCGGGGGATACTTTTCCTCTGCTCGACATCCTGCGCGAGTTCGACGTGCCCTTTGTGGATGGCAACCTCGCGCCCCACAAGGTTTACAAGGTTCCAGGAGGCGGGCAAATGTTCCGCCAATACCTGCTGCCCCAACGGACTGCCGACGTGGATGAATTCATCTCGGTGCAAAAGATGAAGAACCACGCCTTTATGGGCATCACCCTTTGCCTGAAGAACCTGTTCGGCCTGACCCCACAGGAGCCTGCTGGCCACCCGCGCCAATACTTCCATCATCTGGTGCGTATGCCCTACATGCTGGCCGACCTGGGGCGGCTGTTCAACCCCGCGCTCAATATCATTGACGGCCTCGTCGCCCAGGCGGGCCGCGAATGGGGCGGCGAACCATTCCCCGCCAATTGCCTCGTCGCTGGCGACCACGTTATCACAACGGACGTCTGCGGGACCTACCTCATGGGGCACGATCCGAAAGAAAACTGGCCCAACCAGCCCTTCCTGCGCGACGGTAACGCCCTGGTG